>VGVX01000030.1 GCA_016873845.1 Ignavibacteria bacterium | reverse complement strand
TTCAATCCATGGCTCAAGTCGAATGGGTGATTGTGCAAGTAGAATCGAAGAGAAAAAGAAACTGAATAATATTATTTTTTTCATTTTGAACATGTGGATTTTACTTCTCAAATTTAGTTAAAATAAATTTGTTGTTGTAGAATTCTTTCGCATTCATACCAAACTTATTAATTTTTATTTCTTTGCTTGGTCTTCTTGCTCCGTTGCTGTAAAGAGTTCCAAGTATCATTAAGTTTTCGTTTATATCTATTCCATTATCTTTCCAGCGTTTAATGTTCATTCCAATAAATGCTGCTGCATATAAAATGTTGGTTGAGTCGTTTTGTAGTTTTTCTTCAAGTTCACCTTTGGTTTTACTTAGAGGAATTATTTTTGTGCACTCATCTCCCAAGTAATAATAACTTTTTGTCCAGTTAAGCTGTTGTTCTATCCAACTTGCGGTCTCATATTTAATTTGGCAGAAGCCAACTGATGCATTTAACCCAAATTGTAAAAGTAAAAAATCAAGTTCATCATCAAGCCAGGTTGTATTTAAGTAACGTTCGGTGAAAATGATTGTTGCGAGGACTCTCTCTTATCTTAAAAATGTCGGAAGCGTTCTGAATAAATCCCCTTTTTTCGGAAATGGCATTTTCGATTTCCTTTTGGCTACTTTGTTGTGCAAATGCCGAAAAATCCAAGGTTAGAAAAAAGAATATCAAAAGTATGTACTGCTGTTTATTAATAAAAATCATTTCGTATAAATCATTTTCTTTACATCAAAAAATTTTCCAGCTTGGATTTTATAAAAATAAACTCCGCTTGGAAGATCGCTTAAAGGATTAAATGCAATTTCATGCGTTCCGGATTCTTGCACTTCATTCAATAAAACAAATAGCTCCTCGGCACGACTGTTGAATATTGTAATTTTAACTTTTTCAGATTGAAGGAGTTTATAAGTTATTTTTGTTGAACTATTAAAGGGGTTTGGACTGTTCTGAAATAAGAAGAATCCTTCGTCATCTACATTTACACTTAAAATTTTGATTGGTGTATATTTTACATTTTTTTCCGGATCAATAAACTTTAATCTATACTCATAATTACCATGGTGAATTAAGTGATCGTCGAAATAACGAATTTTCTTTTCTGATTTCTCTTTTACATCGATAGAGTAAATTACTTCCCAGTTCTCAAATGAAGTTTTCCGTTCGAGCACCATGCTCACACCATTTTTCTCATGTAACGAAATCCATCGGATCTTTGCGAGCCCATCGTAAAATGAGACATCAAAATCTTCGATTGAAAAATTTCCTTCGAATGGTCGAGTAACGGCAAAAGTTACTATATCTCTTTCTGAATTATGTAATTTATCAGAGAATGCTGTGATCCTCATGTCAGAATTCCAAACAAGAATTATTTTATCACTACTTTTAAAATCTAAATCTGAGAACATTGCTCCATTTTCTTTTAGTTGAAGTTGTAAATTCTCAGAGATAATTTGACCGTACAACTCCACTTTTTTTCCAGCTTTGGATGAACAACTCCAATAGATTAAAAAATCATTTTGAAATTTAGAGACCATTGGATTTAAGATGTCAGAACAATTATTGCTTAAAACTTGGCTTATGCTTGAATTGAAAAATCCTTTAGTTGAAAGAAATTGTGCTTTTATTATTTTCGAACCGTCATTTTCCACCGTGAACAATAATAAAAACTTATCACCGAATTGAATCAGCTCAGAGATCTCAAAATTATCATATGAAGAAAGGAGCTCGCTTCCAAATGCACTAAGTTCTCTTCTTCCATTTGACTGCAATTTCTGCACGAACATTTTTTTTGTACTTGAGATACTTGTGTAGAATATTGTAAGTCCAGAGTTCCTATTAAAAAATAGTCTATAATCTTCAGTTTTCAGCGAGGGATTAGACACAAATTTCCCGAATTCACCAAACGACTTGGTGCCAGATTTATCAATCTTTTGAATATAGAGTTGACCGCTTGAATTTGATTTGTCAACCCATCCGATGAAAACGCCTCCATTTCTATCGGAAACTGCTTTTGGTTTGTATTGAGCCCCGCTGAGTTGAATGACAGGTAATCCATCTTTCTTCCATAATGTTTCACCAAACAAATTCAGCTTTTGGGAAAAAATATTTCCGTCAGCATCGGTTCTATAATCTCGCCAAGTTATAAAAATATTACCTTGTTCATCTGAGTCGGAACTGATTTCAGCTTGCTTGCCATTTACATCTGCAATTGGAATTCCTTCGTTATTCCAGATGATTCCATTCCTATCGATTAATTGTCCGTAAACATCTCCTTCCGGATCTCGACGATGATCGATCCAACTAATAAAAATTAATTGAGAATTGACAACAGTCATTGAAACATTTTCTTGTTTTGAAAAAATTTTTGGCGTAAGCTGTCCACCCATACCCAAATCATAAGAAGAAGTGGTCTGTCTTAACATTTGAAATTTCAGTACAGGTCCGGCAAAATTGTTTTCTGAATAAATGAGGCAGTATTCATCTCGCTCAAGCTGGATCACTTCTAATAATTTTTGATCTCCTTTGTCAGAAATTAATTGTTGAAGCTCATCTTGTGTAAAGCCGAACGAATTTTGGATGACAAATAAAAATAAAACGTAGTGTAAAAATTTAGGCAACCCTTAACTCCTCATTAAATCTAACTGAAACCAACTTTGAAATCCCTTCTTCTTCCATAGTTACACCGTATAAAGTCTGCGCAGATTCCATTGTAAGCTTATTATGAGTGACAATAATAAACTGTGTATTTTCGGAAAATCTTTTTATTAATCTAACGAATCTTCCGATGTTTGCGTCATCGAGAGGTGCATCCACTTCGTCAAGAATACAAAAGGGACTTGGCTTAACGAGATAAATCGCAAAAAGCAAAGCTGTGGCAGTAAGAGTTTTCTCTCCTCCGGAAAGGAGATCGATTGATGTCGGGCGTTTACCTTTAGGTTTTGCAATGATTTCTATCTTTGCTTCAAGCGGATCAATATTTTCTTCTAGTTTTAAGTCTGCTTCATCACCTTGATCAAATAAAGTCCTGAATATATCAATGAAGTTTATTCTGATCTGCTGGAAAGTTTCGAGAAAAAGTTTTTGTGCAGTTGCGTTTATTTCTTCGATTACTTGATGAAGTTGTTTTTCCGCATCCACTAGATCAGTTCTTTGTTCGGTTAAAAACAACAGCCGTTTTTTTTCTTCTTCAAATTCCGCGAATGCAAGAGAATTTATTGGTCCCATCATTCGCATTTTGTTTTTCAAAAGGTGCACTGTTTGAGAAACTTCATCAAAATTATAAGTCTCAAGATCTTCGAAATCTTTATATACAAGCTTGATTTGATATTCTTCATTAATTCGTTCCGCAAGATTTTGTGATTTAAGTTCACATTCATTTACAGTTAATTCTTTTGAATGAATTTCATTTGACAAACTCTCTGAAGTCTTCCTTTTTTTGTTTAGTCTTTTATCATGCTCTCCGATAGAATCTCGAATTGTGTTATAATCTTTAGTGATAACATTAAGTTCGTTGTTCAGCGAATTTTTTTCTTCTTCTAAAATGTTCTTCTTTGCTTGATGCTCTTCATTCGAAAGCTTAAGATCATTTATTTCATTCTCTGCTTGTGCAATTTCATTGTTTCTGCGGTCGTTAGTCGATTGAAGCGAAGCAATTTCGTTCTTAGAAAGTTCGATTAAGTTTAGTTTGTTTGTTTGCTCACTTTGGACTTTTGTTAATTGAATTTTAGTCTCATTCTCTTCTGTAATCAGAGAAGAAAACTGATTTTCAAGATTAGTAAGATCAGTTGAGTCACTCTTGAAATTCTTCTCTGCTGAATCAATCTGAGTTGTTAGTAAATTGAGCTCTTCAGTGAAAGAGATTTTTTTAAGTTCAAGGTCATCATTAATCTTTTTTAAGTTGACAATTTCTGTGTTTAGTTTTTCAATTTCTTCAACCGCTTTGTTCTTTTCGAATTGAATTTGCGAAACTTGCTTCTCGAGATTTGCTTCGTCAATTCTCAATAAATTTAAACTTTCAGTGTATGCTTTAATGTCAATTGAATTAGCTTCATTGATAGTATCCTCAAGCTGATTAGTTATTTTATCAAGCTTGTAACTTTCTTTGGTGAAAATATCATTTAATTCAGAGAGAACTTTTTGTCTTCCGAAGGCAGTATCGACAGAAGTCTTTTCGCTGCCGATTTCAACTAATCCATTTGATCTAAATACATCGCCATCGATTGTAACACAGTCAATGTCAGAATATTTTGAAGTAATATTTTTTGCTGCTTGTATTGATTCGACCAGACAAATATTGCCGATTGTTGTTTCAAAAAATCTTCGCCAATGAGCTGAGCATTCGATTAAGTCAATTACCCAGCAGGTGAATCCGGCTTCACGCTCAATTTTCCTTTTTGTTCTTTTCAGAAAATATTGATTAATAAAACCCTTAAAACCTTCTTTTTTAATTTCAAACAGATAAAAAGAAGCTTGTCCAAGATGCCTTTCTTTAAGGAATTTAATCC
Organism: Ignavibacteria bacterium; assembly: GCA_016873845.1. Lineage (NCBI taxonomy): Bacteria > Pseudomonadati > Ignavibacteriota > Ignavibacteria > Ignavibacteria bacterium. Next base: position 25,231 of record VGVX01000030.1, on the reverse strand, counting down.
CTTCAAATAGATCATCTCTTCTTTCCAAAAGGATATGGCTGAGAAAATTTTTTAAAAGTGTATCGATTGCAATTTTATATTTGTCTTCAACCGAACCTGCATCTGCAGCTAAAATTTTTGTACCTCGGTTCCATTGGGTTTTAGAAAGAAGTTCTTTTGTACCTTTCGATATACCTTCTAAATTTTCGATAAGATTTTTAATGAAGTCTATTTTAGTTTTTACACCATTGAGCAATCCTTTTACTTCAAGCTCCTCCTGCTTGAGCTTATCGATGTTTTTCTCGAGGTGCTCCTTTCGTGACTGATTAAACGTTAAAATATCTTCTGCTTCTCGAACTCGTTTTTGTATAGCGAACAATTCATTCATCATCGAGGAAAGATATCGTGCAGCTTTGTCGACCGTTTCTTCAGATTCTGTTAATCTTGCATTGAGATTTTCGATACTCTCTTGGTTATTTTGAGTCCGTAAGTTTATTTTCTCAAAATTATTTTTTGACTCATTGTAATGATCGTTTAATTTTTTCAGTTCATCTTGTTTAAGCCCAGCAGTCTCACGTTTCAATGTTAAATAAGAAGTTAACTCGTCTTTCTTCTCGCCGAACACAGCAAGTTGTTGAGTAATAGCCGAAATATTCGTTAAGAAATTTTCAATTTCTAATTCTGAATTAGAAATAAAAGTGTGCAGCTCTGAAATTCTAACCGCATTTTCAGAAGTTTCTTTTTGGAATCGGTTTATGTTTACTTCCGCATTGAGAGATTTTTCTCTGAACGTGATGATTTGTTCTTGAATTTTATGTATCGCTTCAGTTTGAAAAAGAATTTCTTCACGTTTTGAAGAAAGTTTAAGTTCAATCGCATCAAGCTCATGATAAAGGTGCTGTTGTTCTTCTTCTAGCTTTCTAATTTCTTCACCAATTGAATCTTTTTCTTTGTGCAGATTCTCCAACTGAACTCTGTAGGAATTTGCAATGTGTAAATATTTGGAGTATTCTCTTTCTGCGAGGCCGATTTCCAATTCTTTAGTTTCACCATAAATTCGAGTGAATTGTTCGGCTTTTTTCGATTGTCGTTCTAGTGAGTTTACTTTTTTCTGTACTTCTGCATGGATGTCATTCACACGGATTAAATCTTGTTGACAAGCATCAAGTTTCCGGAGTGCTGCCTTTCTTCTATGTTTGTATTTATTTACGCCTGCTGCTTCTTCAAACAAAACTCTTCTATCATCTGCTTTATTGCTGAGAATGCTTTCTACCATTTTCAGTTCAATAACCGAATAAGCATTAGCACTCATTCCAGTATCCATGAAAAGATTTGTAATATCTTTCAACCGGCAGATACTTTTATTCAATAAGTATTCACTTTCACCGGATCTATACAACCGGCGAGTAATGGTAACATCGCTGTAGTCAATTGGAAGAATATTTTTATTGTTTTGAACGGTTAGAGAAACTTCTGCTAATCCGATCGGTTTGCGATTTCTCGTTCCATTGAAAATCACATTTTCCATCTTATCGCTTCGCAGAGTGCTAGTTCGCTGTTCGCCTAAAACCCATCTCAAAGCATCGACTACGTTCGTTTTGCCGCAGCCATTTGGGCCAACTATCGCAGTTAATCCATCCGTAAATTTAATTTCTACCTTGTTGGCAAAAGATTTAAAACCAAATATTTCTAATTTTGATAAATACACTTAAGATGATGTTACTTAGTTAATGAAATAAAGATTAAAATATTCCCAGAAAAGGGCAGTGAACTCGAAGTAAATAAACAATCCGCTGATTAATGCTGCGAAGAAAATGATAAATGAAAAATTCACATTTAACTTTCTAACTTCAAATAAAATCGAAATTCCCTTGAGCAGCCGCGAAAGAATCCATAAATGAAAAATTAAAATTAAACCAAAAACTACGATATTATATTCTTGAAATTGTAAAACCTTATAGGCAACAATTCCTAACGGCAGACTGATAACGAATGGAAACACGCTCCAAACTGTAAGAGAATATGCATGCGATAGGAAAATTTTCGAACGTACAAATAAATTAAAAAATTTGACAAGCAGCGTAGTTAGCAAGATTAACGCGAAAAAGAAAATCGAACCATAAAAAATAGTCGCAAAGGGCCTCCAAGCAAGATAACTTATGAATTCAAACATAGGCTCCGAGTTGAACAACGAGATAAATTTTTCGAAAATAATTTTGTCTTTGAAATAAAACAGCACTCCGCTGTGCAAAAGTGCTATTGAGGTTGTAACGATTATCGCAAGCAAAGTAGTCTGAAATGTTGAAATCACTCTCTCATCGCGAATATCTGAAAAGAAATTATAAGTTTTCAGTAATGCTCTTGTAGTGTACTCTCTGAAACGTCTTGTTGAATTAATTAAGAGAACAAGCATGACAATTAATCCGATTCCAGTAAAAACAAAAATTACATTTTGATCGTCAGAAAAATTTCCTTGTACAATTATTGGTAGTTTTTCATTCTTGAAATAACTTTCAACTACTTTGTAGGAGAGTTTTTGCTTGTTACGATATTCATTAATCAAGCCTAACGAGAACAATTTATTATCAACCGAACCGGCAATTACAGAATGATATGGCAGTCGATAATCAAACAAAGTGTTAACAAAAAATGGGATTGAGTCTTTTTGAAGAGTTTCAAAATATCCTGCTAAATATTTTGCTTGTGCCTGTTCAGAATACGGATCGCTGTAACCATCATTTACTTTGTAACTGTGGGAATAGCCGATTGATGAGATTAAAAAGTTCTTATTGTTTTCTTTTAATTTGGAGATCGTGCTTTGAATTTCACTCAATTTTAATTTATAAGTTTCAAAGCCGATAAATGAAAATCTTTCATCATCAATATCTATAATTTTATCTGTTGTATAGAAATTTAGTATTGATGGATTTTTTGTTTGAGAGAATTTTACAAGCTCAATCAAATTTTCTAATTGAAGTTTTGAATTCGCAAATCCAAAATTTAATGCAACAATTGAAGGCGAACCTGAATGCAGGTTATGAAGATGTGTAATGATTTGTTTTATTGATAGACGATTTTTTTCAGAGTCATAAAATGACTCGGTATATATTTTGCTCTCGATATCAACAAATAGTAAAAATCCGAGGCGGTCACATTCTTCTACAAATTCTTTTGAAGGAACCGAATTCAATACTCGAATAGCATTAGCTCCAAGATCCTTTGCTAAATTTAAATCACGAGAAACTTTGGATTCGAAAAAAGAAAACTGATTTTCTGCAAAATAAGTTATACCTTTTAGGTCATAATGATATCCGTTCAAAAGAAATTTATTTTTTGATAATTTAATTTCTCGAAATCCGACGTACTGCGAATTTTCATCTATTGGCATGTTATTATGAAAAAGCAAAGTTTTAACAATGTAACGAACAGGTGTTTCAGGACTCCATAAATTTGGATTAGCAATATTTATTTTTCCATGAATTGAATATTGATTTTTATCCTTCAGGTCAAAAAATAATTTTTCAGATGATATTTTAGACAACTGTGACTCATCGTAAACGGAAATCTCAATCAGAAAATTTTCAAGGTCAATATTACTTCCATTTTGATTGTTTATTATGCTTATGTCATAATTCAAAATTCCTCTTGGATTTACTAGATCTACATCGGTGAGGAAGTTAACTTCACCTATGAAAGAACTTGGATAAACAGTAATAAATGGAGGTTTGAACAATCCTGTATTTTTTTCAGGAAAAAGGATTTTACTAGCGAGAATTCTGTTATGTTTGCTACGAGATTTATTTGTGAGTACTAACCTTATCGTATTTTCAGAATCGTCGCGTATCAGTTTCGAAGAGAAATCGAATGTTTGTAATGGTAATTCCGACGGATCAAATGACAGTCGGTTTTCATTAATGTAAACTTCGTCCAGATTAACGACATTTTCAAAAGTGATTGAATAGATGTTTGGATTGCCGTATTTAGGAATTCTAAACTTTCTCCTAAGAATTATTGATTCGTTAGAACTGTGAATAAAAGGAATATTGATTTTTTGCCAATTATCGTCACTTTTTTCTGGTTTCATCTGCCAATCCGAATCTAAATAGACAATTTGTCTCAATGAGCGACCAATTTGGCTATCCGTATCTGGAGAGTTCGATTGAGCGATAGACAAATTGGACAATAAGGATAGGAATACTAATATATTAGATAGAAAAAGTAACTTTAAATTGATTTTCATGTTGGCTTAAAACATGCAAATATAATCACAAACCCTCCCCAAAACAATGAAAATAATGGTCAGAAATGATAAAATTTTCTACATTTTAAGGCCGTTAAATGTTTATTCTATACTATGATGCAGCTTGTATAATATTAAAAAACGACTCCGCTTTTAGACAAGCTCCACCGATTAATCCTCCATCAATATTTGGTTGGGCAAAAAGTTCTTTGGCGTTTTCCGGTTTAACGCTTCCACCGTATAGAATTCTTATTGAGTTTGATGCCGATCTTCCAAATTTTTTTTCAATCAGTTCCCTCAAATGATAATGGACTTCCTCAGCTTGAGCCGGCGAAGCGGTTTTACCTGTTCCAATTGCCCACACAGGTTCGTAAGCCAATGTTAAAGTTTGTAATTGTTCGGTTGTAACATTGGTAAGTCCTTCGTTTACTTGTTTGGCAACAACTTGGAAAGTCATATTGCTTTCTCTTTCAGCTAAAGTTTCGCCGATACAGAAAATCGGTTTCAATCCTGAAATTAGCGCCTTCAGGATTTTCTTGTTTATCATTTTGTCATCTTCATTAAAAATTGAACGTCGTTCCGAATGTCCAATTATAACATATTCCACTCCGAATGATTTCAACATTTTTGCAGAGATTTCTCCAGTAAAAGCACCATCATTCTCAAAGTGCATATTTTGAGCGCCCAATTTAACTCCCGAATCTTTCAATAACTCTTTTGCAGTTTCGAGAGACGTGAATGGAGGAGATACTATTACTTCAGTATTCGAATTAAACTTGGATAGTTTTTCCTTCAAGCCGGAAATAAGCTCAATAGTTTCGGTTTTATCTTTATACATTTTCCAATTACCAGCAACAATTTTATTACGCATTTTTCAACCTCATTATGTATTTTTCTTAAGTAATATCTAGATTATTTTTATAAAATTACAAAACAACATAGAGCGTTCCAAATATGACTGACTTAAATGGAATAGTATCGCTTCTTATCGCATGTCTTGAAATTCTTTTAGTGATAAACATATTGATTTTTTCCAAGCGGACGCACGAAGACGCAATTGTGATTTTGATTATTGTTCTTTTACTGGTGTACCAATTAGTGGAGTTTGCAATTTGTAACTTAAACCTCACTTCGAGCATGATGGTTTATTTTGCGTTTGCAGTAATTTCTCTCTTGCCGCCGATGGCATTTACGCTCGTATCATATTTTTATTTTTATGGGAATATAAGCAGACTAATCGCTTTCCTTCCTGCGATATTTTTTTTAGTGTACTATTTACTTGTAATTTCTCAGTTCGAAGTAGCAAAGTGTACAATGCTTTATGCTGCTTACAACTATCCATATGGTTTTTGGTACGGTACTTTTTACTATGGTGAAATATTATTCTCTATCGGTTTGATAGTTTATAACATTAAGAATAGTGTAAACAGGTACGGAAAAAAACGGGACAAAATACTACTGTTTGGATTCCTGATCTTTACTGTTCCAATGATAATTGCATATTTTTTATATCCATTCATAGTAGAAATTATTGAAAGTGTTTTGTGCAAATTCGCATTTTTATTTGCATTATCGCTAACATTTTTTTCGCTTGAAGGCCGGAAAAGGAACGAATGAGAGCGCTAAACCGTTTTACAAAAAAGGAAAGTTATGAACAAAGAAAGAACAATTGAATTGATAAAAAACTATGAAAACGGCTTTACGCTGTTTTCTGGAGCATTAAGTAAATTCCCAAATGAGGCATTACACTGGAAACCCAGCGAATCGGAATGGTCAGCCGCAGAAGTCGTTCAGCATTGTGCAGACAGCGAAACTAATGCAGCCATGCGGATTCGATATTTAATTGCAGAAAAGGACCCAACTATTATTGGTTATGATCAGGATGCATGGGCTTCGATATTCGATTACCAAAACTTACCAATCGATTCTGCTCTTAAGCTTATTGAATCGGTTAGAATTCATACAACAGCTTTAATTAAAAATTTCAATGAAGAGGATTGGAAGAAGGTCGGCAAGCATTCAGAATATGGAACATACTCAGCTGAAAAATGGCTTGAGCTTTACTCCGAACATTTAAATGTTCATACCAACCAATTAGAAAGAGTTTTATCACAGTGGGAAAATAGATTAAAATGATCCTTCAATTAACGCATCACAAAATATTTTACGATGATCTTGGAACTGGGGATCCAGTCCTCTTAATCCATGGCTTTCCGCTCTCACATAAAATTTGGGAGCCGCAGATTAATTTCTTGGTTAAGCAAAATTTTCGTGTGATTGCTCCGGATCTCAGGGGATTTGGGAACTCGACTTCTCCAGGTGAAGTATGGGAAATAAATGATTTTGCCGATGATGTAATAGCATTACTCGATCATTTAAATGTAAAGAAATGTTCTGTAATTGGAATGTCGATGGGAGGATATATTATTTTTAATCTATTCAAGCGATATCAACATCGTTTTTCAAATGCGGTTTTTATCGCAACAAAAGCAAGTGCCGATGATCCGGCTACAAAAGAAAGACGAAATGCTCTAATTTCTTCTGCAAGAAAAATCGGGATTCAAACTGTCACTGATGCTTTCAAAAGTATTTTATTCAATCAAGACACTTATTCAGAGAATCAAGAACTTGTTGATAAAGTTGAAAGAATTATGCTTAGCACATCGTTTAATGGAATAGTTGGGGGTATGAGTGCCATTAGGGATAGAAATGATTATGTGGAAGATTTACAAAATTTCTATGTTCCATCTTTAGTTATTCATGGTGATTCTGATAAAGCAGTCCATTTTGAAAATGCAGATGTTACTGCAAGTGGGTTGCCCGATGCTGAACTGGAAATAATAAAGAATGCCGGGCATATGGTAAATTTGGAAGCGCCCGAAAAAATTAATGAATCAATTCTTCGGTTCTTAAAATAAAAAAAGCGAAGCTCAACACTGAACTTCGCTTCAAACTCCCCCTAAATGTTCTAAGCAGTAACAGCTTTTGGTTTATATACTAAAGCTGCAACAACACCGCAAATGAGCGATATTATTAATCCATAAATGAACATTTGGAACGCTAACATGTAAGGATAAGGATAGTAGACATAACTTTGATACGCCACTACCATGTAGAAGAAGAGCCCGATGTAAAGACCGAATCTCAATCCCTCTGCAATACCCTTATTTTCATAACCCTTTACGAAGAAGAATGTAAAGAAGAAAGCCCAAACTAAGTCCATTATGTAAACAATCCACATCTTACCCATCATTTCCGCTTCAGGTCTTGAAAATTTGGTAACTTCTTCGCTTGTCCAAGCATCACCCAGTAACCACATGTAAGCAATGTAGCTCAGAACTTCTAGGGTAATAAAAACTGCGACAAATGTTAAAAAGAATTTTTTTGTAAACATTTAACGACCTCTTATTTTGTTTATGTTTCCAGACACCCGCAAACAGAACTGCCTGCTCGCACAATTCTATGAAATGACTATTATAAAAGCAATCAAAAAGTTGCAACGTAAAGGGAAAACGGAAATTAGTTTTTATTAACTAGAACTACACCAAGTGTGATAATTAATCCGCTGAATATCATTAACAATGTAATTAATTCATTAAGCATTGCCCACGCAGCAATAACAGTAATGAACGGTTCAAAGTATAGAAATACACCAACTTTCGAGGCTGACATGTTTTTTAACGATTGAGCCCAGATAACATAAGCCACTCCCGAACAAAAAATTCCAAGAAATAAAATTGAAAACAGAACTAATGGGGACAAATTCTGAACAGAGGTGAGAAATGAAGCTGTGATTGTAAAAGGTGAAATCATAACAGCCATCAGAATGAAGAGATACAAAATTGTCATTAAAGGAGAAAAGTTGAGGGATATTTTTTTATTAACTACCGAATAAACTCCCCAAGTGAATGCACTGCTCAAAATCAGAAGGTCACCTTGATTAGTTAAAAAATTAATTTTCCAAAACTCACCTTTGCTGAATAATAATATCACACCAAACGATGCAATAATTACCCCAATTGATTGAATGATTGAAAATCTTTCCTTAAAAAAAATTATGCCAAGAAGTGCTATAAAAATCGGAGCAGTCCCAATTATCCATCCTGTATTCGAAGCTGAAGTATATTTTAAGCCGGTAACTTGAATCCATAAATGAAAAACAGCAATTGCCGCCAAAATGAAAATTCCCATTAAGTTTTTTTTGTCGATTGAAATACTTCTATTTGTGATAACTGCGAATAAAGATAGGAATACAATAGCAAGAATTAATCTTAGCAGGATTATTTCTCTTGGATTTAATTCGATCAATGCATGTTTAGTTGCGATGAATGAAATTCCCCAAAAAACAACCGCGAGCATCGGCTTCCAATAATTTAATAATTGATTGCTTAATCTTTTGCCCATAAACCACCGGTTCTTTCCATCCAATCGGAAATTTCTTCAACTACTCTGGATATATTGTTATCGGAGATATCAATTTCGAATTTCGGTAGAATGGAACGCTGAATTTCTTCAATAAAGATATTCTGCTCAAAGATAAACTTGTCAAGATCATCGTACTGAGAAGGATTCCCAGAAACTTTTATTCTCTCTTCTCTAGCTTCTTTGAACGACTGTGCAGATCTCGTTAGAAGAACAACATGAAAACCAAGTTCAGTTAATCTCTGCTCTATTGAATTAAAATCATATTCTCTGTTGTTATAAATTTTTTGGTAAACTTTGGTGGAAATGTGAAATCGATCTATAATCCATGAGTAATATTTTTGTAGTTCGAAAAGCTCAAGCCATGTTTCATAAGTTTTCATTGCTTTAGCTTCTTCATCCTTGCTAAAATTAATAAGTCCTCTTCCCCATGGAAAATTTGTAAACGAGCACCATTCTGCAGAAATAATGGGGGAGTGATATCTGTATTTACGTTCACCAACTATTCGTGGATGTTTGTTTAATGCAAATACTATTTCGGTTTTGAAAGTTAATCGGGTTCCTTCGAGAATTATTTTTGGAGTAAACTTTTTCATTAATGAAAATTGAAAATTTCAAATTGCAAATTGGAAAATGAAAGTTGCAAATTATCAATTAGTATTATTTTGTTTTCCGTTGTTTCGTTGTAATGATTGAACGCGCTATGATTTTAATTAGTTCGTTGGATTCACTAATGAGATCAGAAATATTTATTCCCTTAGTTATTTTAACTCTTTCGATAAATACTAACCAATATTCAGTCTCATTTAACTCTGCTGCTACTCTTCCGCTTAAGTTGTTAATCAGTTAATTACCAATTTTCTCGATGTTAATATTTATTAATTTTTACTTGGATAGTGATAGCCAATATGCAATGTGCAATTTTCAATTTGAAATATTCTCACATTGATTTTTCAGTTCTTTTCGCAGAAGAATAACTTTCAATGTCGTAGTTTATCATTTTATCAGGCATTGGTAATTTCACAATTTCAATTTTCGAGTCATTGTAAAATTGAGTTGCAAGTGTATCGTGATAATCAGAGAAAACAACTACTCGTACAATTCCAGCCGCAATTAATGCTTTCGCACACGTTGTGCAGGACATATTCGTGATATAAGCTGTCGATCCTTTCACATTCACTCCATGAGTTGTTGCCTGAATCAATGCATTTATTTCTGCGTGATTTGTTCTGACGCAATGATTATCAACTATCAGGCAGCCGACTTCTTCGCAATGAGGTAAGTGGGGAAGCGAGCCATTGTACCCAGTGGCTAAAACAAATTTATCTTTAACGAGCACACAACCGCAATGCATTCTTGGACAAGTAGATCGTTCAGAAGCAAGCATCGCAAGTTTCAAAAAATATTGATCCCAAGAAGGACGGTTATTATTCATGAAAAGCCTTTTTAATGTGGAATGGGGAATGCGGAATGCAGAATGCGGATTGCGGAATAAATATCGAATTGGAAATTCTGTATTTTATACACGAGATTATTCTAGACTCACCGATGGGATTAGAGATATATTCCCAATTCCGCACTCCGCAATCCGCATTAGCTAGAATTCCACATTCTCCACCATATTTCATTCTACATATCATTTGTTTTTCTTTGCTGTTTTAATTGAAGCTACAGTCATAGAAAGAATTTCGTTTGCTTCTTTCAATAAATTCTCGGCATTTTTCCCTGCGATTATTTTCGCTTCTGTCAGAATTTCTAACCAATAGATTGTTTCATCTGCCTCTTCTTCAACAATCCCCATCTTGGATATAAATTCAGCTTGGCAGCGAGCCCTGCAAGCAGCACGATAATTAGCACCAACAGACGTTCCCGACCTTAATAGTTGATTTCCAATAACATTTGAAATAGAATTTTTAGGTAAATCTTGAACAAACTTAATGATGCTTAGTGCAAAAAGTTTTGTTCTAACTTTCAACTCATTATTCAATTTCAATATTCCTTAATCTTAATCATACGTCCCGCATTTTCAAATTCCCAATTCCACACTCTGCATTCCGAATTCTGAATTTGATAATATTCTGCATTCCGCAATCCGCACTTCGCATTTCACTTGATTTCATATTCCACTTCCGCCGCCGGCATTTCCGTTTTTGGCTTTTTGTTCTTGACATAAAAATCAAACCATTCGATTGTTCGAATTGCATAATCCAGTCTTGCTGGAGTTCTTGCATTTCCATGACCTTCACCAGGATAAAGAATCAATCTCACAGGAGCTTGATTTATGTTTTTTAAAGTTCTGTATAATTCCATTGATTGTGCTACATTCACACGTGGATCTTCTTTCCCATGGAGAATGAGTGTCGGAGTCTGATTCTGTTTAGACCATTTCAAAGGACTTCTGTCCCAAACATGATCGTAATTATCGTGAGCCCAAACAGTCCAATGAACGTAGTAATCTTCGAGAGGAATATCAGTTGTGCCTCGTTTCGAAATTTGATTTGAGATTCCGACAAACACACATGCCGCAGCAAATCTATGTGAATATTTTGTTGCAGCCCAAGCAGAAAAGTATCCGCCATAAGAACCACCGCCGATTCCAACTCGTTCTGGATCGACAAATCCTCTATCTACGAGAAAATCAATTCCATCCAACACATCATCAAATTCTTTTCCGCCTAGATCGTAATGACCCATTTTAGAAAATTCAACACCACGTCCATTGCTTGCTCGATAATTCGGCATAAAAATAAAATAACCGCGCACAGAAGCAATTTGTCCCCAATTTCCATAACCTGTCACCCAGCCATTTTGATATGCGGCTTCTGGTCCGCCGTGAATATCGACTATCAAAGGATATTTTTTACCGGCTTCATAATTTAAAGGATAGATTAAAATTCCAGTAATCTCTAATCTGTCTCTTGCCGAATAACGGATCTCTTCTTGTTTTCCAAATTTAATTTCATCTAACCAAGGATTTGAATTAGTTAATCTTTTTGGCTTTGAGTTTCCGCTGAAAGTGTAAATTTCATTCGCATGAAATGGTGTGTTCATAACCATTACATATTTATCAGATTTGCCGTAATAAGCGACGCTGCGAAGAACAGCAGTTCTATCAGTGATCAATTTTCGCGGCTTGCCATCGATTGACTGTGAACTTAGTGGGAGATAAACTCCTTCTTCTGCAAGGAATAACATTGTGTTATTGTCTTTCCAACCGACCCAAGAAATAGTCCCTTCAAAATCTTTGGAATAATTTTTTAAGCTGGAAAACGATTTCCCCATATTTGGAACTGGGACAACATACATACTGCTTGACGATGGATCGCTGATATCTATTGCAGAATTGATAACAAGATTTTTTCCATCAGGACTGAAAGCAAAATTTCCAAGCTTTCCTGGATTATCAATGAGTAAGCTCGTAACGCCAGTTTCCGGATTGACCAAGTGAATACGCTTGAACATGTAAGAATCATCAACAGAGTTTTTGGGTGAAACCGCTGCTGCAATTTGACTCCCATCTTTTGAAATCACAAAATCCCAAACAGTAATATCTTTTGTGAGCTGTTTTGATTCTTTCGAATCGATATCATACTTAAATAGATTTATATGCTGCCAGTTTTCTTCGTACACAATTGCATTGAATCCTTTTTTCTCAAGAGATTTTTTCTTTTCGTCTGCTGGGATTGATGCAGTATAAAAAATTGTTTTCCCATTGGGATGAAACTGATAACTACCGATCGATTCTTTCACATTTGTTAGTTTGTATTTTTCGCCGCCATCAACTGGAATTGCGTATACTTGAGTTGTCTTGTCATCATCGAATCTGCCAGTGAATGTGATCAGCTTTCCATCCGGAGAAAAAGCAAGATTTCCAACACTGATCTTTCCGGTTACAAAGGGTTTCGGTTCGCCGCCATTGAATGGGACAACAAACAATTCCCGATACGGATAACCTGGTTCATCTTCCAAAGTTCGCGGGGAACTGAGTGTGTATGCAATTAAATTTCCATCAGGTGAGAGAACAGTTTCACCGATTGATTTGAGTTTCACAATGTTGTAAGGTGTTAAAACATTTGAATCTTGTGCATAAAGATTCAATCCTGCAGTAAAGATAAAAATTGCAAAGATGCTCAAAATTCTATTTGTTCTAAACATTAGGGGCTCCTTTCTGAGGTTATTCTTGGTTCACTTGACTCTAAAATAAGTCTAACTTTTATGAGATGAAAGCATGAAGAATAACAACTCGTTCAATTGCTGTCACCGGCTGGTCGGTGACAGCAGCAAAATATGAAATAGCTGAGCTTTTGCACCTGACCTTGAAAAATATGTTTTAGTGAGTTATTTTGAAATTGAAGGGAAACCATATATGAAATTGAAAGTAATTGTGCATTCAGCAGATGAAGGTGGCTATTGGGCAGAAGTTCCATCAATTCCAGGATGTGTGACACAAGCGGAAAATTTCGAAGACCTTCTGAAGAATATTTATGAAGCTGTTGAAGGATGCCTTTTTGTGGATATCACTGAGTGAAAATTGCAGACATCACTCATTTGCTTTCACCGATGGGTCAGTAACAGCAGCAATTGGGTTTTGGTTAAGTGAGTTATTCAGCCAATGGAACGGATAATGTAACCGTAGTTCCTACACCTTGCTCTGATTCGATTTTTATATTGCCGTTCATTAGATTCATTAAGCATTTCATTATTGTTAGACTAAAGCTTACTTCTTATTAAATGAGTTAATTGACTTTTGCAGTTTGAAATAAAGAAAAACCTTAATAACTCTAGTAAATCTCAACAAAATACGGAGGATAAATGTTCAAAGAGTTCAAAGAATTCGCCATGAAAGGAAACATGGTGGATATGGCGATCGGTATCATCATTGGTGCCGCATTCGGAAATGTTGTTAATTCGCTCGTTAACGATATCATCATGCCGCCGATAGGATTACTGCTTGGCGGAATGGATTTCAAAGATTTCTATGTTGTATTGAAATCTGCCGATCCCCTTGCCGGTACACCTGAAGTTACTTTCAAATATGGTGCATTTATTACTGTTTTAATTAATTTTCTAGTTGTTGCTTGGGCATTGTTCATGGTCGTAAAAGGAATGAACAAAATGCGTAAATCTGAAGGTGCTTCCTAAAAAGGATAACCTAACTTAAATTACAACTTTTTTTAATTGAGTTCCTCAAATAAAACGAGGAACTCATAGTTTTTTCACCTTAAAGTGGAAAATTTTCCAACTTTCTTGTCTAAATCTATCGAAACATTATTAGGGCATGATCATATAAAACAATAAATAATTGATTAGAAGAATTAATGAAATTTATACTTGCCAAACAGTATGATAATAAAGTCACGGTATGTCAGATAAATGAAAGTGATGGATAAAATGGATTCCAAAATAGATCTGCGCATAGCGTTTTTTAGCGGGACAATGAAGCCCGGACAGGATGGAGTGACGAGAGTTTTGTACAAGCTGCTCGATTATCTTAATCAGAACAGTATTCCAAACATCGCAATCTCACCTGTAATTCCCCAAAAAGACGATCAACCATCAGAAATGTTTAAAGTTTGTTCTGTCTCTGTTCCTTTGTACCGGGATTATAGGATGTCTATTCCAACAGATTATTTTTTGAAAAAGATGATCAAACAATTCAATCCCACACTTTTTCATATCCACTCACCATGTTCATTAGGATTTGCTGCGGTAAAATTTGCGAAAAGAAAATCAATTCCAGTTGTAGCTACTTATCACACTCACTTTCCAAGCTATGCCAGATATTATAAAATAAGATCGCTGGAATTATGCGGCTGGAATTATTTACGAGGTCTTTACAATAGCTGCGATAGAGTTTACATTCCATCGCTGCCAATTTTATCTGAACTTGAAAATCACCAATTCAGAAATCTCGAGCACCTGCCGCATGGAGTTGAGATAGAAATTTTTAATCCAAAATATCGATCGTTGGAATGGAGAAATAAAAATAATCCAAGTAATAAAAAGATTTTACTTTATGCAGGAAGATTAGTCTGGGAAAAGGATTTGAAAGATTTAATCGATGCATATAGAATTTTAGAAGCTGAACGAAATGATTTCATTTTAATGTTTGTCGGAGATGGTCCAATTCGACATGAACTTGAAGAAATGCTTCCGAATGCTATTTTTCTCGGTTATAAATGTGGGAAAGAACTATCTACAGTTTTTGCGTCGAGCGATGTTTTTGTTTTTCCTTCGACCACAGAGACCTTTGGAAATGTGACGCTTGAAGCTATGGCGTCGGGATTAGTTCCTATCTGCGCCGATAAAGGAGGGGCAGCAGGAATTATAAAAAATTTTCAAACAGGATTGCTCTTTAAGCCAAACGCACCAGTTGATTTTGCAGAAAAAATTAGATTTGTTCTGAATAATAGTGAGCTGAGAAAAGAAATCTCAAATAATGCATTCAGATATGCTCATTCTCAAACCTGGGAGAAAATATTTGAAAAGCTTATTTTAAGTTATTACAAGGTAATGGAAGATTCTAAATTGAAAAAGCTTCTGGTAAAGACTGCCGCTTGATCTTTTTTTATGCTGAATTAAGGAGATTCTTTCCTGTCATCTGTGTAAATTGATTAAAAAATAATCAATCTTAGGGCATTAAACGATGAATGACCTTCTTGAATTCAAATCCTTCGCAAAACTGTTAGCTGAAGAGAGCGGGAAAATCATTAAGAATTATTTCCGGAAGTCCTTCGCAATTGAAAATAAATTTGATGAATCTCCAGTAACAATCGCAGATAAAAAAGCAGAAGAATCAATGCGAAATTTGATCATGAATGAATTTCCTGAACACGGAATTCTTGGTGAGGAATTTGGTGAACATAATCCTGATGCAGAATACAGATGGATTCTCGACCCAATAGATGGAACGAGAAGTTTTATATGCGGGACTGTTACTTTTGGAACTTTGATTGCACTAGTAAAAAATAATCAGCCAATTTTCGGAGTGATCAATCAGCCGATACTAAATGAGTTTTTGATTGGCGATAATAATTCAGCAGAATTGAATGGTGAAAAAGTCTGCATAAGAAATTGCATGAGTCTCTCGGATGCAGTGTTGCTTACCACTGATCACTTAAACGTAGGTAAATATCAAAGTATGGATAGATTCGAAAATCTAATAAGAAATGTGAAGCTTTATCGAAATTGGGGAGATTGTTACGGATATTATCTTCTTGCAACAGGATATGCAGATATAATGATCGATCCAATAATGTCAGTTTGGGATACAATGGCAATAATTCCAATAATTCGCGGTGCAAAGGGAATCATTACAGATTACAATGGAAATGATCCATCGAAGGGGAACAGTATCGTCGCCGCATCAAGCGGAATTCATTCCAAGGTATTAGAAATTCTTGGCTCATGAATCCAGAAAAGTGAATAGATTAACAAGTTAGGAGTGTGGAATGCGGAGTGTGACGTAAATTCCGCATTCCGCAATCCGAGTTCCGCACTCCGCATTTTTCAATACTTCGAACCTTTTGGAGCAAAAAACTTTGCGTATAAGAGCAAGCCTATTATTGTTGCGACTCCAATCAAACTGAAAATAATCCAAAGTGTTTGTGGATCTTTCAAGTTATCAACAAAGTGAACGTAAAGGTTTGCACCAAGAATCCCGCCGATTGAAGATCCTATTACACCATACAAAAATGAGTAGCCAAGATAAGTCGCTTTTTTATCCGGCGGAGCAATTAATCCGACATAGCTGATAAATTTTGGATGTGCTGTCATCTCGCCGATTGAAAAGATTGTAATTCCGATCATGAATACCCAGATGTTAGTATTGATTGCAAGTATTGCCATTCCAATTGTTCCAAGAGTGATTCCGGTAATCATTGTTGGAAGTGCTTTTGTTTTCTTTACAATATTCGAAACAACGATCTGAAGAAGAATAATTGTTCCGGCATTGATTACTGTCACGTGTTCTACGTCAAACTTCCAATTAATATTAATTCCAAAAAATCCAAGGAATGAATTCACTGTATTATCGAGTGATGTAGCATCTACATAATCTTTCACGTACCAAAGCACCGAATCGAACATCTGGAAATACAAGATCCAAAATCCGGAATAGATTACGATTAAACCAATGAATCTTACATCCGAAAGAACCATAATCATTCCCTTAAAAACTTGAAGCAGAGTTTTTGTGCTCTCAGGTTTTGGCGGTTCTTTATAAAATAATATTGCGGGAATAAGCATTGAGGCTGTGCAGATTGCTGATACAATCATCACATATTCCCAGCCGAATGTATTTTTAACGTAAGGCACAAGAATCAAAGGGAATAAAAATGCACCGAAGTTTATAGACCAATAAAAAATTCCAAAACCGAGTGTTGATTGCTCTTCAGTTGTGATTCGCGCAATCGTTCCTGAGATCATAGGTTTGAATGCGCCTGCACCTATTCCCATAATGACTAAACTTCCAAATACGAATGCGTACTCAGTCATCTGACTTGTCAGAAAATAGCCAAGCCCAAGAAATGTGAAAGCAAAAATCAATGTACGGCGATATCCGAATCTATCACCGACTGCGCCAGCAACTATAGGTAAAATATAAAGCAATGGTTGGATGGTACTTTTAATTACTCCAACGCTTTCTTTGCTGAAGAATAATTGATCGGTAAAGTAAACCGAAAGAATGCTCATCATTCCATAGTAAGATCCGCGCTCAAAAAACTCCATCATAATTACGAGCCAGAAAGTTCCAGAAAAAGATTTGAACACTTGAAATTTTGATATAACTTTTTTCATTAAGTCTCCTTAAATTTCCACGAAAATAGGAAAGAGAATCATAAATAAGAAGGATTTTCGAATTATGAACAAGAAAATTATTTCCGTATTAATTCTCTTTGCGAGTCTGAGTTTAATCGACTGCTCTGAGAATGAACTTGGTTCAGAATATTTTTCACAAATTCAAAAACACCGGCGGCAAACCGACTCTCTCTTTAAATATTCTGATACATCACCTTTCAAGAGGGATAACTCTGTTAAGTATACAGCGATAAAATGGTTTGACGTCAATCCCGATTTTGTATTCAAATCCCGATTGATAAAATATGAAAATCCCGATACTGTAATTGTCCTGGGTACGAAAGGGGAGGAGCGGAATCAAATTAAATACGGATGGTTTGAATTCGACTTTAATAAGGTTAGGTATAAGATCAATGTTTATAAATATCTCGAATCTGATATCACTCCTGGAAGGGAAATGCTGAAGAACTATCTCGCTGTTTGGTTCAGAGATCAAACAACCGGCAAAGAAACATACGAGGTCGGAAGATATTTAGAAGTTGAAGAAGAATCCGCCGATCCAAATTATCTTTACTCACTCGATTTTAATAAAGCATATAATCCATATTGTGCTTACACACCAATTTACTCATGTGCAATTCCACGTAAGGAAGATTTTATAGATTTAAAAATTGAAGCAGGTGAAAAGAAATATCATAAGTAATTGATCCGTCGGCTGACGGATTGAGAATTGAGAATTGAGAATGGACAATAAAGAATGAGAAAGAAATTTTTTAACATAGCAGTAAATTTATTATTAATTATTTTAATTGGAACACTGAATGCGCAGTCAATTCAAAAATATACTGAACTTGGTGATTTCAAACTCGAAAGTGGGGAATATATACTCGACTGCAAAGTTGGATTCCGTACATTTGGAACATTAAATGAGGAAAAGTCAAACGCAATTCTAAATCCAACCTGGTTCGCCGGCACGAGCGAACATCTCGGAAATTTAATTGGAAATGGTCCTAATAAACTTCTCGATAGTTCGAAGTTTTTCATTATCGCAGTTGATGCAATCGGAAATGGAATTTCTACCTCGCCATCAAACAGTGAGAAACAAAACGGGAATGATTTTCCTCAATTCACAATTCGGGATATGGTGAACTCGCAGTACCGACTTGTTAAAGATTTCTTGAAGATAGATAGACTGCACACAGTCATTGGTGGTTCAATGGGAAGCATGCAGGCATTGGAATGGATTGTTGCGTATCCAGAATTTGTCGAGAAATGTATTGCGTATGTACCAACACCTTGGGCAAGCACGTACGATCAATTGCTATGGCATACAAGACTTCACTTGATTGAGTCTTCGTTAAAAGCTGGAGTCCCCGAAAAAGAAATAATGAAAACGATCAACATGCTGACGCAATTAGTTGCTCGGACGGCAGATTGGTATGTGAGAAATAATCCAATCGAAAAATTTCCTGAGATATTAAAATCTTTTGATCGCGAGCCATCCAAGATTTTTACCTCAATCGATTATGCATATCAGCTTCGCTCGATGATCGGGCACGATATTTCAAGGTCTGTTAATCTTGAAAAAGAAAAACTCAAGGAACATATTAAATCAAAAGTTTTTTTAATTATTTCGCTTCAAGACCAGATCCTTCACCCCAAATCAGCCATTGATTTTGCCGAGTTAATTGGAGCAAAAACTTTAATCTTCGACAGTGAATGCGGGCACTTAGCCGTGAATTGTGAGATGGAAAAAACAGCAAAAGCAATCGCTGAGTTTTTGGATAGGTAGAAAAAACCAAATTGCGCGGATGCAATCTGGGTCTTAAAAAGTTGTGTTTTTCGAAAAGCAATTCTTAAGTATTAATTATTGCATCAATTCTTGAAATTGGAATTGCTGTAACGTTTTCTTTTACAGGATAGATATCTTTTCCAGGATAAACAACAAACCCTTTTTCACACTTAAGGTCATCCAATGCATTTAGAAATCCGGCTGAAACTTGAGGAGTAAGTGAAAGTTTTGCATCGATACAATAAACTGGGCTGTCACCTTTAGTGATCACCAAGTCAATTTCTGCCCCTGCAGATGTACGATAAAAATATACTCCAAAGTCGGAGGACAAATTATTTAATACCTGTTCAATTACGAAACCTTCCCAAGAATGTCCGGATGTCGGATTTCCAAAAAGTTCACTTTTGGTTTTAATCTTAAGAATTGAATGAAGCAATCCACTATCGCGAATATATACCTTAGGTGATTTAACTAATCTTTTTTTTGTATTTGCGAGATAGGGTTGAAGCTGCCGGATTATGAATGTACCTTCCAAAATATCCAGATAACTTTTAGAAGTCGGTGGAGTTACTCCAAGTGAAGCAGCAATTTTGCTTGCGTTCCAAAGATTTCCGTGAATGTGAGCGATCATTGACCAAAATCTACTTAGTTGAATCGTGGGAATTTTGATTCCAAATTTTGGGATATCTCTCTCTAAAAATGTCTGAATAAATGCCTCTCTCCATTTATAACTCAAATCAATATTTTCTGCAAGAAAACTATTGGGATATCCGCCTCTGATCCAAAGCTTGTCGATACTGTCCGAATCATTCCCAACTTCATTTATTGAAAATGGGTTTAGCAAGTGGTAATATATTCTCCCCGCTAAACTTTCAGAAGATTTTTTTATTAAATCAGGAGACGACGAACCAAGAATTACAAATCTTGCTGGAATTTTATTTTGATCCACAAGTGCTCTTATGATCGAAAACAGTTCAGGCTTTTGTTGAATCTCATCAATGATTATAAGCTCATCCTGAAAGGATGATAGAAATAACTCTGTCTCTTCTAACTTATTATAATCTGAGGGCAGTTCAAGATCCAGATAAATACTTTTTGGAAAATTTTGTTGAATTTCTTTAGCAAGAGTTGTCTTCCCGACTTGTCTGGAACCTAAAATTCCAACGACTGGGAATTGTTTGAGAGATTCAATTATTTCGTTTTGTAATTTTCGTTTTATTATCACCTTGCAAATTAAAAATTTCACTTTAAATATGCAAGGAGAATGTAATTAAAAAAAACATATTTTGTATGAAAAAACCCAACTTCTCAGATGTAGTTTAGGTTTTAAGAAGTTGGGTTTTTGAGTTTTTACAAAATATTACTTGACAATTTCCATCACAACCAAGCCGCCTCCCATTTGAGCAGGAAGTTTAGTCTCTGATTTTACTAAATACATTCCGTCTTTGTTGTACCATAGAGTTGAACTTGTCGTACCATCTTCATCATTAACAATTTCAACTTTAAAAGTGCGGAACTCTCCAGAATCTAATTTAACTACTTCCGAGCCTGCGACTTTAGCAATCATCTTTTTTGCTTTTCCGGCTCGCATATCGAAAGAATTGTATGCTGCACTGAATCCTTCTTTCATTGGTAATGTACTGAGTGCGAGAAGTGTTCCAGTCCCATCGACTAAAACAGGCGAATCGAAATTAGCTTTAATCGGAAATTCCTGAGGACCTGCCTTCATCATTCCTTCAACACCGTCTTGAGTAAATTTCATTGTGACAGTACCCGGACCTTGAGCCGCATTTCTTCTGATTGGTAATAAAGTTTTTGGATCAACATCAAGTGTGTCTGAGCCTCCCATCATTCCGGTTGCTACATCAATAATTCTCCAAACTTCATTTCCATCAAACGTGGCTTTTGAAACAGATTGGCTCAAATCCATATTTAGTTTTTGTCCCATCACTTCAATCTTCATGGAGTATTTTCTTTCCGAAGCGGAGATTTTGGAACCATCGAATGAAGTATAAAGTTTTACCGACTCATCTGCTGCCTCACGAACCGGCATAGTTACTGTCTTTATATCAACTGTAATATCATTTAGTTTGTTTTGTATCTCTTCTCGAACATCTTCTTGAACTCTTCCTTTCAAATGTTTAACGAAGAATTGTTCCATAGCTGTCATCATCGCCAATCGATTCATTTCACCTGCGAAACCATGTCCTTCATCTGGAGCGCACATGTATTCTACATCTCGGCCTAAATCTCGTAATGCAACAACGATTTGATCTGCCTCTGCTTTTTTAACTCGCGGATCGTTTGCTCCTTGAACGACATAAAGGGGTACTTTAATATTAGTTGCATAATTCAGGGGAGACTGTTCATCTAATCTTTTTTTGTCTTCGGGAATGTTTTGATCGCCAACACGGACATCAAAAATCTTTTTAATCGGCGCCCAGTATGGAGGAATTGAATTTAATAGAGTAATAATATTTGATGGTCCTACTATATCAAATCCACACGCGAAAAGATCTGGTGTAAAAGTTAATCCAGCCAGCGTTGCATATCCGCCGTATGAACCACCGGCAATTGCAACTTTTTTCGGATCAGCAATTCCTTCTTTAATGAGATATTTGACCCCATCAGTAATATCATGCTGCATGAAGCCAGTTCCCCACTCTTTGTTTCCAGCATTTAGAAATTTTTTCCCGTATCCAGTTGAGCCGCGGAAGTTTGGCTGCATGACAGCGTAACCTCTATTTGCGAGAAATTGTGCCAATGGATTATATCCCCACATATCTCTGTACCATGGACCACCATGAATCAGCATTACGACGGGAAGATTTTCCGATGGAATTCCTTTTGGTAATGTCAGATATGCATGTATCGTTAAACCATCACGCGATTTGTATTTCACTGGTTTCATTGATGCAAGATATTCAGTAGGTAGATTTGGGCGTGAGTAATAAAGGAGCTCTGTTTTACCAGTTTTTCTATCGAAAACGTGAATAGCCCCGGGATTAATATCGCTCGAAACTACCACAAGCCAGGTCATTTCATCTTCAGTCATACTTGTGATTGATAAATCACCACGAGGAAGAAGCTCTTCAAGTTTTTTCCAATCTTTTGCAAAAGCTTTTTGCCTTGGATACATTCTGCGTTTTTCACCGATGTAGTAAGTGGCAAGAATTTCATGTGTTATATCAGAAAATAATGCACCGGCAAAATCTACTTCATTGAGAGGATCTTTTTCAATTAATTTTGTCTTGCTTGTTTTTAAATCGAACAACTCGAGTTGAATCTTGTCTGTTTTATCTCCTTTATTAGTTATGAGATAAAAACTTTGTCCATCTGGATGAAAATAGATTGGACTTGCAGATTCTTCGTTATTGACCACGTAAATTTGATTTAAGTCATTGCCTTCAACTTTTAAAATTTCAGTACCACCGTCAGCAGTTTGCCTGAGAGCAAGCCGGAGATTTGTATCTTGATCGAAAATCCAGCCGGCAACATTTTGTTCGTTCTTTCTTATTAAAGTTCTTTCTCCGGTAACAATATCTAAACGATAGACATCATGTAATGAGGGGTCTCGATCATTCAAACCAATAATTATTTCATTCGGAGTCTTTTTAGGAACATCGTAAATGTAAGCACGAACTTTTTCCATCGGTGTAAGATCTTTTGCAACTGGAACAGGATCACCTGATTCTTTCGGATCAACAGCATAGATTCGATAATTTTCATCTCCGCCTTTGTCCTGAACATAAAGAACGTATTTACTGTTATGTGTCCAGAAATAACCTGTCACGGGACGAGTAGTATCAGCAGTCAGAGGTTTTGCTTCATCAAATTTTTGTCCACGTTCTTTCACCCAAATGTTTCGAACTTTATTGAATTGTTTCAAGAAAGTGATATACTTTCCATCTGGTGAGATTTGTGCCCCTGAAATTTCTGGATCACCGAAGAAAGTTTCTCTATCAATTATAGGGGGTAGTTGTGCAAATGAAACTGATGTAATTGTACAAATTGTAAGTACAATCGCAGTTAAAAAGTTTCTCATTTTACGCTCCGTTTTTTTTGTGTGAAATTAAATGCATTTAAAATCCAAACTTAATACGAACTAATACACTTTGAGTTGCAAAATATTCTTTGACTAAACTGTGCGTTTAATTCATTAGTTACTCATCAAACAAGCAATAGCAGAAGTATTTACAATATCATCAACACTGCAGCCGCGTGAGAGATCGAATACAGGTTTTTTTAATCCTTGAACCATTGGCCCGACAGCTTCCGCACCGCCGATTCGCTGGGCAATTTTATAACCGATATTGCCAGCATTCAAGTCTGGAAAGATCAGCACATTTGCCTTTCCAGCGATTTCACTATTTGGTGCTTTTGATTTTCCGACTTTTTCAACTACCGCTGCATCGAATTGAAGTTCACCGTCAACCTTAAGATCTGGGCGTCTCGATATTACTAAATTCGTTGCGACTCTAACTTTATCAATCATTTCATGCTCTGCGCTTCCTTTCGTTGAGAATGAAAGCATCGCTATTTTAGGTTCATCGCCGATTAATTTTCCATAATTGTCTGCCGTTGAGATCGCAATATCCGCCATTTGTTCATCGGTTGGATTTGGGACTACTGCACAATCTGCATAAGCGTGTACTCTTTCAGGCCAAATCATTAAAAAGAAACTTGAGACTATTGAAATCCCTTCAGGCATACCAACACAATGAATTCCGGCTCGAAGTACATCGGCAGTTGGTGAAGACGAACCGCCGACAAATCCGTCAGCCATTCCTTCTCTCACCATCATTGCCCCGAAGAAAAGATTGTTCTTCATCGTTTCTTTTGCTTTTTCAAAATCAATACCTTTTGTTTTGCGGAGATTGAAATAAATATTTGTAAAGTCTGTCAGCTTGTCTGATTTCATCGGGTCAATCAACCTGATCCCAGTTAATTCAACATTTAATTCTTTTGCATCATCGCGGATCTTCTGTTCATTTCCGATTAGAATAACGGCACAAACATTTTCTTCGGCTAACTGAGCACCAGCTTTTATTACACGTTCATCATAAGATTCAGGTAACACAATCGTTTTTTTACGTTTGGATGCTTTTTCTTTTATCGATTGGAGTAGTGTAGACATGATTAATTCCTAATAGATACGTTATTCAAAAATAATTTCAATACAAATTTAAGATTGATTTTTGTGCTAGGCAAATATCGAAACAAGGCGGATCAATGAAGTGCTTGAAAACCCAAAGAGGGAATAAAGAGGTTGAAAAACTTTTCAGTTTACCAACCTCACAATTATGTTATTATGCTTTTGCAAACATTGGTTCAAGCAGATAGAGTCTATCTTCACCAAGTTTTTTTAGTTTAGTTAGCAAGTCTTGCAGTTCATTCATCTCTTCAACTTGATTTTCTAAAAACCAATTTAAGAAGTTTTCAGTGAGATTGTCTTTTGAAGCTTTAACTTTATTCATAAGATCGTTTTGAAACTTATAATAATCGGTTTCCATTTTCAGTGCAGTTTTGATTATTTCTTCGGCGTTTTTGAAATCATTTTTAAAACTCTTATCACCCAAAAATTTGATTTCCCCTCCAACACGAATCAAATAATTAATGAGTTTTAATGCATGGCTTTGTTCTTCTGTGGATTCAAACAAAAAGTGATTCCCGATATTCTCAAATCCCATTTCTTTGAACTTTGCTCCGATTGCCATGTACTGTTTAACGGCAGTCAATTCTATTGAGATCATTTCGTTGAGTGAATTATTGATTTCTTTATTAATTAGCATTTATTATTGGCTCCTTCTTTAATTTAATAAGCTTAATACAGTGTAATATATTCATTCCTACTTTAAAACCAAGAATCCACGTGAATAGTTCGATTTACAAATAATTGATTTTCGCGGTTTTGAGAAAAATTTCTACCATCTGAGATAGAATCTCTCAATTTTGAGAAAATTTCAAAATTTTATTCAAAAAAAATGATTTAATAACAC
>VGVX01000029.1 GCA_016873845.1 Ignavibacteria bacterium | reverse complement strand
CCGCATTTTAGCAAACGGACTTTCTTTTGTCAATAGCGAAGTAGTAAAAAGTTTCTAAAGTTCATAAAGTTGGAAAGTTCGCATGCAGAGGATAAACCCGCCTACACTGAAGCTTCGGCGGGTAAATTCATAAAGCTTCAAACTTAAATGAAAGATTAAATTGATTTTCATGAAGTGAACAACTTCAGTTTTAGTCCTATTAACAATTCACTATTAACGATCTTCGATCGACGCTTGCCCGCCCTGCTTACAACAGTAAACTCTGCGGGATTAACATTTTATAATCTGATCTCGATCTGCAGACTCAGCTTGTTATCCAAATTATTATTTATCTCAGAATCGCCGGAGCTTATCTTTTTTACGTCATCTCTGTAAGTCTCTGCATACTTAAAAGAAAGTGTGAGCATTCGCCAAATCTTATATTGAGCAACAACGTACCATCGCATTCCGCGTCCATATAATCCGGGATTATAAAGCACTCCAGTCAGATCGTTCTCAAATTCGTAAACGCGTGAGTCGTAGGTCTGCGTCTGGAAATAAATTATACGAGAACTTACTTTCAAATTACGGATAGGTTCAATTCGCACATCTCCAAAAACCAAATAACCGACTTCGTGCGGCTTAAGCTTTGTGTAATAAACGTCGACTATTTCCGTTCTAAATCTGACCCGTGCATTTGAAGTCAAAACCTTTTGCACTTCAAAGCGTAGATTCTGCTGAAGCCGATTTACTGAAAATCGCTGCGTTCGGTTGTATTCATCCAAACCTTTTTCGTTCAATTCTTTATTCTCGTGTTTATAACGGATTAAAAAAGTTGAACCCGAAAAAGTCGGCGAAACATACTCGGTCAAAAACTCATAACCTTTTGTGGGAGATTTATCGTATGTAAGAGGATACGGGAAATAGAAATGATCGTAATAAAAATTTACTCTGCCGTATCTTGTTGTGAGCTTAACGCCTGAATATATTCCGGTCTCGTTCCTGGTTGTGCCATTCCGTTCACCGAATCCGTATCCGTGTAAATTCAGAAAACGCGCTGGATAATTTCTAAACAAGATAACAAAATCGATTGCCCTTCCGATTCCGGACTGGAGTCCAACTATCGTAGCAAATACATTATTCTTATCGCGAGAGATCTCGCCGTAAATATTCAGCGTTTCAAAGTACGCATTAAAATCGAATGAAGTGTAATTGTATGAGTCCTCAAAACTCTTAAAGCTTGAGTTCAGAGCCAAAGAATTGTTGAACCTGCTCTGATAATGCATCAATCCGAAACCGACTCTTCTGCTCAGTTGATAATCGATCCTTCCTCCGAACATTTTTTCATTCGATTGATTTTTCTTAAGCTGTTCACTTTCAGAACGATGATAGCCATCTGTTGGGCGACTCGAAATAAATCCGGTCGATGTGTCTATATTTGCATCAAAAGTATTTGCAGAATAAAAAGCGTGGAATATAAAATCTGAATATTTGATTGAACCAGCCGCACCGCGGAAAAACTGATTTTCGTCTGAGCTTGTATAAGGAATAACACCGCTCCCCTTTTTCTTCATCGGATAGATTGCATCCGCACCTTTTGAAAAACCGATTTGCCGCCATAAAGTTAATCCCTGTCCGAATTCAAGAACATAATCTCCGGCGACAAAATTTTTAATCACACTAAAATTGTTAACGCTCAAATTCCCGCTGTAGAAATCGGTCAAACTTTTTTCTCCTGCATCTTTTTCGGCAAGCAGATTCAATTTGAAAGTTTTATCGTAAGCAAGCTTCATTCTTTGATATTGCTTGATAGGCGAGTCATAATATTTTCCGGTTGTAAATGCTTTTCTTCTTTGCAGATCCGAGGTTGTCCGTGAGCGGATTTCAATATCTGTCAACTGAGAAAAACTTTTTCTCTGGACTTCTTCCCAAGCGTTTTGTTCTTCATCAAATTTTGCGAAACGAGATTTATCGATTACCACATAGGGTTTAATTTTAGCGAAGAGCTCTTTTGTCATTCCCGGTACATTGTTCAATTCACCGATAGTATAATAACTCCCATATTGTCCGCGGTATTTGATTATGTCATCCGCCAATTGGGAATTGATAAAAGGGATTTTAGTTAGATCATCTATAGCTGCACGATTCACTTCAATCGGATTTTCGAGCAAATATTCAACCATTTCATAAGCTTGAGTATCTTCTGTGTCTTCAATTATCTCTTCGAAAATTTCCTCGAATTCATTCTGCACTGAAGTGTCAGTCGTATCAATAATTTGTCCAACCGAACTTGAAGGCATAAGCAAAAAAAGAAAACTGAAAAGCGAGAATGCATGTGCCCAAAACTTAGCTCTGCAGCGCGAGGAAATTCTAATTCCTAAATACGAATTTCTAATTATTAATGAGATGATTTTGAACATAGACTAAAACTTAAAATCTATTCCGAATAAATGAGTTAAGCCGAGATCAAGGTGCGATTGTACTGCATAGTTAATTTGAAAGATTGAATAGCTTACACCAAATCCTCCGGCAAATTTTGAAGGTGAATTATTGTAGCCAAAGCGCAAAGCAAACATTTCCAATAAATTATACTCAAGTCCAAATTTCAAATTGAAAGGGTAACGGACATCTTTTTCAATTTCAAATCCAAGTAAAATATTTTTCAGCGGCAGATATGAAAAACCTCCGCGGAATATTTGCGGAAGTTTATCTTTTGCCTCACCCCAAGCCGGTCGATTTAAGTTCACAACAGCAAATCCAACTTTCATTACATCACTTAGCTGTGCAAGGAAACCAATATCGATCCCAATGATATTATCGCTTCCATAATTTTGAATTGTTAGTGTATTGTATTTTACTCGAACTCCAGCATAAAAATTTGGAAAAAAGTTTTGCGCATAACTGAGCGAAAAAGAATTTTCTCTGTAAAGTTCAAATCCGTAAGTCTGAGCAGTGACTCCTATATTCCCAAATGAGAAAGGTTCAACATAGGCAATTGCACCTGTTGCAAATTCTTTCATCCCGAAAGGTGAAGGTGAATAAAAAGCACCTACTCCACGTGAAGTAAGTTGACCAATTCCGGCTGAATTGTAAAATGTACCCCAGTGGTCGTCTGCAATTGCACTAAAAGAATTTGCCATAGCATTTTGTCTAGCACCAGGCTGATTTTGTGCTTCCACAAAGCTGTAAAAGATAAAAATGGAACTAAGAATTATAAGATAAGTTAGAGATTTTGAAAGTGATATCACACGATTCCTATTGCAGTTTAAGTTGAAGCATAATATCCAAAATGATATATTAAATCAAGAAAATTGAATAAACCAAATGAACAAATTTTATAAAATATTATTTGCATCATTCTTCATTTTCGCCTCGATAGTTGATATTTCTAATGCACAAGAAATTCAGCTCACGGTGAATATGAACGTCGAACCGCTTGCTGTCCAGTATAAAGAAAATCTGGCTTCATTTAAGAATTTGATTGAAGATTATGTTAATAAAAATCGGTGGACGGGTATCAATTGGACAAGTCCAAAGATCCCGTTGAATATGTCAATACTCGTACGTTCGGCAAGTTCGTCAAATAGGTACAATGCACAGGTTGTGATTACAAGTCAGCGCCCAATTTTCAATTCGCAAAAAGTCTCGTTGATGCTAAAACACATGGACACCAATTGGGATTTCATTTATGACAAGAATCAAACTCTTTATTTTAATCCCAATATGTTCGATCCGTTGACAAGTTTTTTGGATTATTATGTATACATTGCGCTCGGATTTGATTTCGATTCCTACGAACCAGCAGGAGGCACGGCATATTTTACAAAAGCTTTATCAATTGCAAATCAAGGCGCATCATCGAGTTTTTCAGCCGGCTGGCAGAAGGGGGAAACAACTTTTTCACGATCTGATTTCGTTTCTGAAATTCTCAATGAAAAATTTCAAGATTTTCGCAAGAGTTATTTTGAATACCATTACGATGGTTTAGACCTGCAGTCTGAAGAACCCCAAGCACCAGCCTCGCAACTTATGAACTTTATCAAAACTATTGAAGAACTAAGAGCGAAAGTATTTTCTAGAAGCACATTGCTTCGTGTATTTTTTGATACTAAATATTTAGAATTTTGTGAAGTCCTCGCAAACTATCGTGATAAAAACATATTTGAATCACTTAAAAAAATTGATCCTGCTCACATTTCGGCATATGATGAACATAAAAAAAAGTAATCTACTCGTCTTTTCACTTTTTATATTTTTAATAATCCAATTCAATTATGCTAATGCTCAAGATGATTGGCAAATTTATTCTGCAGATTATCTCAACATTGTTTTTTCTCTCCCTTCAAACTGGGACGTTGACTTAAAACAGGATGAAGTTTTTGCAGTAAGCACCGATAACTTGATCGGATTTTTATTATTTCGCCCATCGGCTGGATTACAGCCGGAAGATTTCGTGTTGGAAATCAAAAAAAGAATTCCATTTGAAACTTTCGATCTGTTCATTAAGAATGAAGAGGTGAAAGTGAATAATTTTGCAGCTTTGCTTTCAGAAGGATCCGGATATGCAGTAGAATTTGATGAACAAATCTACTTTTTCATAGTCGTTGTGCGCGATCCAATGAGACCGTTAGTTGCATTCACTTTTTGCGTAGCGGATGATCTGATTCGTAATGAAAAAACGATGAAAGAAATTTTGATGAGTTTCAGTAAAATTCACGAGAGATAATTAACGAAGGGTTAGGACGAAACATCCTGGATGATGATTCTGGATCTGACTTTTTCTCCTTTCAGCTTCATCCCGACTCCTAAACAGACCGACTACAATTCTGTACTTACCATTGTCAGCATATTGAATAAATAACTCATTTGACGGAATATCATCAGTCTGCTCGAGAAAAAGCTTTGCACTTCGAAGATCCGAATAACTTGCGAGCTGGATCACAAATCCTGAAGCATTAACTCTTTGCATTTCCGAATTATATAGTCCATAATTTGAAATTGTCCCAACTGTGGATCGTTCGATCGGTTTTGATCGGAATCGCAAATAGATCTCATCCGACTCCAATTCTGGGATGGATACATTTGACTTATCATCGTTTGATTCAATCGGAGGATTTACAATTTCCAAGTGGACATAAATTGATCCGGGTCCGAGCATCCCCAAAATTTTACCTGCAGCAAAAGACATATCGATGATTCTGTTTCGTGCAAATGGGCCGCGGTCGTTAATTCTAACAGTTACTGTTTTGCCGTTGGCGACATTAGTTACTTTTAACCAAGTGTTGAACGGAAGATAAGGATGTGCGGCGGTCAATTTATGCATGTCATAAATCTCACCGTTGGAGGTTCTCCGTCCGTGAAAATCATCTGCGTAGTAAGAAGCAAATCCTTCTGCCTCATGCAGAACTTGAGGAAAACTTGTTTCAAAGAATAGAAATAAAAAAAATAATAAGCTTTGTACAGTAATCTTATAAATGAATTTCATAGATTCTGTACTTCTTGTACAATTCGCCTTCCATCAATTGCGCACCGCGATTCATCATTTCGTTGTCTTCAAGCACCCAGCCGGCCTCGCCAAGATCAATTCCAAGTTTATGTGCCCGGTGAACAATTTCATAGTACAATACTGCATCTAATCCTCTTTTCTGATACTCCGGAATAACGCCGAGAGTAAGTACCCTAGCCCAATTGATCTTTTTCTTTTGAGTTAAAAGTTTTATAAATCCGAACGGGAAAAGATGTCCATTTAACTTTTTGAAGATTTGATTGTAATCCGGCATAGTCAAAGAAAAGCCGACGACTTGTCCATTAATTTCACCAAAAAGGACAAGTTCCGGTACAACCAGCATTTTTAAATCTTTTGCCATTGCATCAATTTCTTGATCGGTCATAGGAACAAATCCCCAATTTGGCGCCCATGCTTTGTTGTAGACATGTTTTACTTTTTTTAGTTCCTCATCGAAATTTTTCATGTCCAATTGTGTGATTTTCAGATTATATCTTTTTTTTGCAACCTCCTGAACACGAGCTATTTTTTCTACAGTAGTGACTTTGTTATAATCAAGCTTGTAGGCATACAGGTCTTTTGCCTTCTTTAAGCCATATCCTTCGCAAAGTTCCATATAGTATTCAGGATTATATGTCATTAGTAAAACAGGCGGATATTGAAATCCCTCAATAAGTAATCCGTATTCATCATTACTCGATGGATTTGCAGGCCCGCGCATCTCTGTTAATCCTTTTGATTTTAGCCAATCCGCTGCAGTTTTAAATAGTGCATTTGCAACTTCCTGATCGTTGACCGATTCGAAGAATCCAAAAAATCCTACTTTCTCGTTATGAACACTATTATGAATATCATTTTTAATGGCAGCTATCCGTCCAACAAGCTCACTGTTTCTCTCTGCGAGAAACATTTCCATTTCAGCATGCTGAAAGAATGGATTTTTCTTTTTGTTTAATAGTTTAACTCTATCCATAATAAGAGGCGGAACCCAGTTCGGATGATTGTCATAAAACTTCCACTGAAGCTTAATGAATTTCATTAGATCTGATTTTGATTCAACTCTTCGAATTTTTACAGACATTTAAGCCCTCTTAGTTTAAAGTATTTTGTATTTGAAAGTGTAATTAACTTATTACTCCAAGTTCCTTACCGATCACACTAAAAATTTCTATGATTTTATTTAAATGTTCATCTTCATGTGTTGCCATATAGCTTGTTCTAAGCATTGCCATATTTGCTGGAACTCCGGGTGAAACAAATGCATTTACGAAAACTCCTGCATCGTAAAGTTTACGCCAGAAGATGAACGTTTTCATATCATCTCCAATTATTACAGGAACTATCCCCGATGTGCTTTCGATAATGTTAAATCCAAGATTTTTGAATCCTTCTTGAATTTTTTTCGAGTTGGCTTGAAGCCGATCGATTCTCTCAGGTTCTTGCTCTAAGAGATCAAGAGCCGCCAAAGCCGCAGCAACTGATGGAGGGGTTGGGCTTGCACTAAAAATTAATGCAGGCGAATGATGTTTTATATAATTTATTACTTTGCTTTCTCCAGTTACGAAACCGCCAAGTGAAGCGAATGTTTTACTGAACGTTCCCATTGTCATATCAACTTCATCTATCATTCCGAAGTGGCTTGCCGTCCCGCGTCCCCCTTCACCGATTACTCCAACTGAATGGGCATCATCAAGAAGTATTCTTGCATTGTACGCTTTAGCGAGTTCAACGATTTTTGGTACATCGGCAATTGTTCCAGTAGTACTGAAAATACCATCACTGATAATCAATTTGGGTGCATCTTTCGGCAGCTTAGCTAAAACCTTTTCTAAATCTTTCATGTCGTTATGCTTGTATCGTTCGAAACCTGCAGTCATGGCTTTTCCAATCAAGTTTCCCGATACAATACTTGCGTGATTATCTTTATCTGAAACAATATATTCGCCGCGCTGAACCAAAACCGGTATTACTCCCTGTGCAGCTTGAAAACCAGTACTGAAAAGAAGTACATCTTCCTTTTTCATGAACTTAGCTAATCGTTTTTCCAGCTCAATGTGCAAATCAAGAGTTCCAGTCAGGTATCGTGAACCTGAGCATCCCGTCCCGTATTTTTTTACAGCTTCAAGCGCAGCTTCTTTTACTTTTGGGTGAGCGGTCAAACCGAGATAATTATTTGAGCCTGCCATAATTATTTTTCTGCCTTCAATCTGAACAACAGGACCCTCATTTTCTTCAATAGCTCTAAAATACGGATAGTAACCTAATGCCTTGACCTCGTCAGCGCGTGTAAAACTGTAACATTTTTCGAATAAATCCACTTGTACTCCTTAATAATTCAATATAATTTTTGTTTCGAATGCAATTGTTAATTAAATTCGTCGAAAAATAACTTCAAACTAAAGAAATGTCAATAAATATCTGAACTCAAAATAATGAAAAATCAGCCAATAGCACTCGTAACCGGAGCCAGTGGATTTGTAGGGAGTCATCTAGTAGATCTACTTATATCGAAAAACTATAAAGTTAAAGTAATTGCAAGAAGAGGAAGCAGCTTAAGATGGGTGAAAGATCAGCCGATTGAAATTGTGAATTGTAATTATGATGACATGAACGGATTGAAGAATGCCGTTTCAGATTGTGATTACATTTTTCATGTAGCCGGTGTAATCAAATCAAAAACTAAAGAGGGCTATTATGAAGGAAATCAAAAAGTTACAAGAAATCTATTAAATGCAGTAAAATTTTCGAATCCAACTCTTAAGCGGTTCGTTCATGTGAGTTCACAGGCAGCAGTTGGTCCAAGCTCAACAAGAGAGCCAATCCATGAAGATACCGAATTTAATCCAGTAACGACTTATGGACGATCAAAAATGGCCGCAGAGAAGGAAGTACTATCTGAAAAAGAAAATCTACCGATTACAATTTGCCGTCCACCGGCAGTTTATGGTCCGAGAGATCCGGAAATATTAATTTTTTTCCAAACGATTTCAAAAGGATTGCAGCCAATGATCGGATTTGATGAGAAAAATATTTCATTGGTCCATGTATCCGACCTTGTACGAGGGATATTACTAGCAGCAGAGAATGAAAATTCGCATGGAAAAACTTACTTCATTGCAGATGAAAAGTATTATAATTGGAAAGATGTCGGTGAACTTGCGTCTCGATTATTGAATAAAAAAGTTATGAGAATAAGAATTCCGCATGTTATTGTATTTATAGTTGCAGCGATTTCACAATTTTTTAGTTATTTCAGAAAAGAAGCAACAATTTTGAATCTTGAGAAAGCAAATGAAATGATCCAGCAGAATTGGACTTGCAGTGTTCAAAATGCAATGAAAGATTTTGGCTTTAGGCAGCAAATAGATTTAGAAACAGGCTTCAAGGAGACAATCGATTGGTACAAAAAAATTGGATGGCTGAAATAATGTAAATTGGAAAATGGAAAGTGTAACATGTAATCTGAAAATATTTAATTCTTAATTTTATTTACTGAAGTTACGCAGAATGGTCTTATTGTCATGTTGAGTCCCGAGGAATCGGGACGAAACATCTAAAAAACGATGATATTTGCATAATTAGATTCTTCATCCGTCAGTAGACGGATTCAGAATGGCTGTTTTGCGTAACTTCAGTTATTTATCAATCCTCCATCATCCATTCTCAATCTTGTCTGTCGTCAGTCAAGTTCCCAATTCTCAATTATTCTTCGCTCCTTCTTTCACCCAAGTTCGAATTGCGGTGATTTGATTTTTTGTGAGAGGCCATCTTCCAGGCGGAGGCATCGGATTTGTTGTTTTTCCTTCGACAGCAAGGACTAATTTACTCGCATCAGGATTTCCAGGGAACACAACTAAAAAATTTGAAGTTGTATTGAGCCAAGTCGTTAAACCCAATCCGCCTTGTTTGCTGGCATCATCATGACATCCAGAAAGCGCACACTTAGAGTTAAAGACTGGTTGAATATGCTCTGCGTATGAAACATTTGAGCTTGGAATAATTACATCATCAACTTTTACCCCTTCATCCTCGCATGCAGAATGAAGTATTGGCATTGAAACGATTACGAGCACTATAAGAATTTTATTCAAATCAATTAAGCCTTTCATTTGTTCATGCAAGTTATAATTTATTGGAAGAATATGAAATGAAGTTTTAATTGTGATGTTTATTTGAGTTTTCTAATTATAAAAGATCGAGGTTGAAGAAATAATTGCTTGAAGTTTAAGTATCGATAGATTAATATTCGGTAAAATTCATGGGAGTTAGATGTCGAATTCAAAGCATGAACCAGAAATAAAATTTCAATATACTTTCGAATTCCCTGATGGAAGAAAAAAAGAGTTTGATGTTCATGTCCATCGTGATACGATGGGAATAATTAGCCCAGTAAAAAGAGATATTCCGGACTGGGCGAAACTTACGGAATTCAAGTGCGAACACTGTCCGTTAGATGAACACGAAATTTATTATTGCCCATTAGCACTCAA
The DNA here is from genome assembly GCA_016873845.1 of Ignavibacteria bacterium. Lineage (NCBI taxonomy): Bacteria > Pseudomonadati > Ignavibacteriota > Ignavibacteria > Ignavibacteria bacterium. The sequence goes on along the minus strand of VGVX01000029.1, from coordinate 19,894 downwards.
TTTGATCGATATTCTGGACGCTTTCAACGATGAACTTTCTTACGAAATGGTCGACATCACTGTGAAAACAACAAATAGAGATTATCATAAGAAAACTGCACTTCAAGTTGGTATTAGCAGTTTGCTTGGAATAATGATGGTCACCTCCGGCTGCCCAATAATTGGCAAATTGAAACCGCTTCTCTACTTTCATCTGCCATTTGCTACATTAGAAGAGACTCAAGTTCGTGCATTCTCAATTTATCTGCTTGCACAGCATCTTAAGAAAAAAAGAAATGAAGTGCCTGATTGGGAGATGAAAAATCTTGAAAAGATTTATGATGACATTAGAATCTTAAATCATAATGTTTCAAAAAAAATTGTTAATCTATCCAATAAAGATGCAAGTATAAATTCGCTGGTGATTTTGAATAATTTTGCCGACTATGTGATGATGACATTAAGCGATAAAACTATTGACGAACTCGAATATCGCTTATCTGAATTTTTCTAATCAGGTCTTCTTAGAGCGTTTGATTTTCAATAATGATACAGATATATTTGAATTGAAAAATTATTTTGTTCTTTCAATTTATTGGGGATATAGCTCATCCGTTAGCTAACGGAGGGAGAGCGTATTCCAGTTTGCTCGATGGATTGAATTTTGTTTTTTACATAATGGGGATATAGCTCATCCGTTAGCTAACGGAGGGAGAGCGTATTCCAGTTTGCTCGATGGATTGAATTTTGTTTTTTACATAATGGGGATATAGCTCAGCTGGGAGAGCGTCTGAATGGCATTCAGAAGGTCAGGGGTTCGACTCCCCTTATCTCCACAAAAAAAAGCGACATTAGTCGCTTTTTAATTTAAGGGAAAAATTAAGAAATTCGCTTCAGATGAAAATTATTCAAAGCTTTTTAATGCTTCCTCGCGATTATTAAATATCTCGAATAATTTATCTAGTTGAGTTAGAATGAATCGATCATAGACAACTGCATTTGTTACCAAAACTTTTATAGTACCTTTTCTTTGCATGGTCTCTTTATATGCATAGACGATTGCTCCGAGGAATGAACTTTCAACCAACTCGACTTCTGAAAGATCAATCAATAAAATGTTGCGCCCCTCTTCAGCTATCAGCTTGTTTAACAATTCTTTAAGAGATGCCGCGATTTCAACAGTTGTTCTTTTAGTCTTAGACTTTAAAATAGATACATTAGTGAGGTTTTGGACTTCAAATAAGTTGGTTAAATCTTCCATTTCATGTTTGCTTTCTATTTTGTCAATCGTAATCTAATAAAATATTATTTAAACTTAAATCGGATTGAACAGTGTGTAACACAAAGTCAATTGCGGTTTGATAAACCAGCCTCATTTCCCACTATGTTTCATTTCTTTAATAATTGATCTAATCCTCTCGACTCCAGATGAATCTTTAAGCACTTCATATACATCCGCTGCACGATAAAGATATTCCAATGATTTGTCAAAGTTCAGTAATTCTTTATTGACTAATCCAAGTTGAAATAGATTATCGCCTATACTTCTGTAGTCACCGGTTTGCTTTGACAAACTCAATCCTTCTAAAAAATGTTTTTCAGCTGCTGTAAACTCTTTTTCACTCAAACGGACAGTACCGAGAGTAAAATTAATAAATTCAATATCTGAAATTTCCAGACTCAGAAAAGCTTCTTCCTCTTGCTCTATCAAGTGAAGTGCTTGTGTTAATGTCCGTAACTCCTTCGAATAATCTTGCGACATTAATTGCAGTGCTTTAATACGATATGTTGTCATAAGAAGAAAAACACGGTTTGAATACTTTTCAATCTTTGAAGTTTCGGTTAATTGCTTAACATTATCAAAATCTTTTTTTGATAAGAAAAACTCTATACGCAGAAGTTCATAATTTTCATTTAAATCATTTGAAACGTTTCCAGCAGCTCTCACGCTATTCAGCAGAATTTCAGCACGTTCATAATCTGACAGCAAAATCAAAGCTTTAATCATACTAATAGTCGACTTGAATTTCCCTTCAACATCATCTATGAGTGCGAATTGATCAAACGCTTGTTTATAAATTCCCAATGCAGATTCCATCTTATTAGATTTCATCAATTGGTTTGCAGATTCCATCAGACTATTCCCATGCTGAATTTCAGGTAAAGAGTCATTCTGTTCGTGTTTCGAAGATGAACAAGCCATTAAGCATAACAACACAAGAAAAGAAATATATTTTGTAAATATCATTTTCATCACCTGTTCAAGTTCATTAATCTAATTCTCTCACCAGGTAAATTAATTTTGTTTTCTTGGGTACTCTTTGAACCAAAAAAACTTTTGTTAATTCCATCAAAGAATTTTTGCGCTTGATTCAAAGTTCGGTTCAGCTCGATAATTGTTAAAGACATATTTGCCGATTGGGAGTTAATGTAATCTGCGAAGGTTTTCATTTCGTTCGTCAATTCACCCAAACTTGTGATAGTCTTGCCAAGCGGGCGTAAAACTTGGTCTCCGGAAGGATCTATTGCTTTTTCAATTAGTCCTTCAGGCTTGCTGTAATTGGCGATTAATGTATCTACTCGCTGAAAAGCAAGGGTTATCGACTTTGCGGTTTCATTCAGACTGAGAGCTAAAGTCGAAATATTTTGAATCGAGCTTTGAATTGGACTTAGTCTTTCGTCTTTTGTAAAGGAAAGATTACTGTTAAGATTTTGTATCAGAGATTTCATCTCTTCAGATGCATCGGCGATGTTCACAAGCGTTCTGAATATCGCCCCCTCATCCGCATTATGATCAGAATTCAATGCAGTTGAAAAGTTTTTTAGATTCTCAACAAATGTTGAAAGAGCATCTCCCGACTTGGTCACCTCTTTTGTAAATAACAGATACTCTCCCTCCGGAACTTGAACATCCGGGATCAGTGAACCTTCTTTCAGCTGCTGCGACGAACTTCTCCCCTGAATAAATTGAATTGTACTCGCACCCGTAATCGGATTGAGACTTTTTTGAAGAGCTGAATTCAGTACAATTTTGCTCCTGTAGACACTGAACACTTCGAATTCTGCCACAACATAATTATCTACAGTCAGTTCAAAATTCGTTATGTTCCCAATGTTGAATCCCTTAAAATAAACCGGTGTCAATCCCGTTAATCCCTGAGCGTCAAGAAATTTTGCTTTATAAATAAGTTTCTTCTCCAAAACCTTCTGACTTATGATCATGAATGTGACAGCCGAAACTATAAGTAATCCGGCTATAAGAATAAAAACCGTCACAAAATGTTTGCTGTATTTATATTTTAATTTCATATCACCTCACCTGCAATGTTTCTTATAATATTTCTTATCGCGGGCGACTCCTCTTTTATCAAAATCTTCCAGCTGCCTTGAATAATTGATTTGTCATCACTGATAACATAACAAATATTTGCCGAATCGTACAGTGATTTATCAATAGGATTATAAAATATTTGAGTGACTGATTTTTCTTTCTGATAGCTCAGGATTTTCTGTTCTATGAACTCTTTCTGCCGAATATTTAAAAAATCGAAGGGATTATTATAAATAATAACAGACGGCTCTATTAAAAAAGCACGAACAAACAATACAAGCTTTTTTTGAGATGATGTTAAAACAGCAGGCCTCTCGTTCAATATTTTTTCTTCTAAGCCGAATTCAACCATCAGTGAAAATATTTTTTCATATTTTTTTACTTTACTTAAATCAGGATAAAAATAATCCAATGGGAGGATAAAATTCTCGAGCAATGAAAGATTCGATATCAATCCACCCGAATGAAATACATATGAAATCTGCTTTCTCAAATTCCGGATTTCATTAGTTGGAGCGTTAAAAATGTCAACATTGTTTAGATAGACCCCTCCATCATCTGGGGGAATTATACCGCTGATCATTCTAAACATGTATTGGATGAACTCATAATCATCACTTAAAATTCCGATTAGCTGTTTGCTTTCAAATTCAATTGAAAGATTTTCAATTATCTTATGATCAATGGAGCTTAAATTTATGTTTTTAAGATTAATCATTCGACGAGTAAATAAAATACGATCGTAACTAAAATGTTAAAAACAACTATCCAGCTAAAAGATCTGACAACTGTTTTAATGGTCCTTTGCGGAACTTCCGTTGTTGCTAGAGTTACACTCAATCCTTGAAAACATGAAATGGTCGAGATTATTATTCCAAAGACTATTGTTTTAATAACCAATAGAATTACATCCAAAAACCTAATTTCAAGAGCAATGTTTTGAATAAATAAGGAGAGATTTATCGGTGTGAAAAAGAGAGATAAGAACCATACTCCAAACAATGCAGTAAAAATAAAATAGACCGTCAAAAAGCTAACAGAGATTACAACTCCAATAATCCTTGGTACAACTAGATATGAAATTGGGGTTATTCCAAATGAAAGGAGTGCGTCGATCTCTTTATTTACGACCATATTTCCGAGTTCAGTCGAGATGGCGGTTCCTGATCTTGCCACAACAATAATTGCTGTCAGCAAAGCACCAAGCTCTTTCACAACCATACTAACAAGAATTGTATAAAATATTTTACTCTGACTAAATGTCGAAATGATCGAATTTCCTTGGAGCAAAATTGTACTCCCTATTACGAATGCAATCAATGAAACGATCCAGAGTGCCTGTACGCCCGTAAAAAATATCTGCCTTACAACAACTAAATAGCTTGCTTTCCTATGTTTGTACGAAATTACAAACTCATGAATTACTTCAAAAAGAAATTGGATAAACTCAATAAATCGCGGAGATATTTTTTGTGATACTAAATTGAAAGCCACTATATAATAAAATTTTTACTCTTAAAATATTTCATTAGCAGCCGCATGCTGACCTCGATCCTTCCAATGATTTTATTCGAATTTAGAATTCTGACAAACTAATAGAAAGGTAATATCATCAGATTGTTCCGCCTCGTTCGTAAATGCCGATAACTTTTCTGGAAGCCGGGTAAATATTTTTTCAGGTTCTACAGTTTCTGAGTTCAACACTTCTTTTAATCGATCTAACCCAAACTGTTTTGACTCAATATCACATGCTTCGGTTACTCCATCGGTATAGATAAAGAGTGAATCCCCTTCTTCAAGAAAGAAACTTTCTATTTTATAATTCCAATTCTCAACTATTCCCATCATCAGACCTGAGGATTTAATTTCTTCCAATTGATTGTTTTTTCTAATAATAATTGGTGGTTCGTGTCCAGCATTTAAAAATTTCACTTCGCCTGTTTTGATATTAATTAATCCAAGAAAAATTGTAATGAACTTATCTGGTGGAGTATTCAGCGCTAAAAAACTATTGAAGTTGTTTATCATTTTTAAAAATGGAGTGTTGGCCGCTAATGATGCGCTTAGATATGCTTTCGCGATCGCCATAATTAAAGAAGCTTGACTCCCTTTACCCGAGACATCTCCGATAGTAAAAAATACTTCATCATCCGAATATTTGTAATAATCGAAATAGTCCCCCCCAACAAACTTTGCTGGTTTGTAAAATCCCTTGAACGTAAATCTCTCGGTATGCAATTCATCGAAGGGGAGAAGCTTATCCTGAATTGTGTTGGCCAATTTTAGATCAAATTCCATCTTCTTTTTCTCGACGACTTGGGCATGCAAAAATGCTTTATCCAAAGTAATCGCCACTAAGCGTGAAAATTCTTTAATAAGGATTTCATCCTCATCACTGAATGATGTATTGCTAACTTTATTGAGAATTTGGAGAACTCCTACAATCTTTTGTTCAATTCTTAGAGGAACAGTTAGACACGATTTTGTTTTGAATCCAGTTTCATGATCAACTTTAGAATAAAACCTTGGATCATTCTTTGCATCAAGGATATTCACACTGTCACCGGTCTGAGCGACAAAACCGACTAATCCGCTACCAATCGGCACTTTTATTTTCGTGATTTGGGACTCGGTAAGATTTGTAGCGACTTTTAAATCAAGCGTTTTCTGTTTATCATCTAGCAAAAAAATCGAAGCCGCTTCTGCTTTCAGCAATCCACAGGCTTGTTCCATAACTCGATTAAGTATTTCCTTACTATCAAGCGAGGATGAAATCGTTTCGAAAGCATAAATTAATGCTTCAATATTTTTTCGAGATAGGGAGTTTATCATTGATTACTCGATTCAGATTTTTTCATTGGAAGTTGTACAAAAAACGTGGTCCCCTTTCCGACTTCCGACTCGAACCAAATCTTTCCGTTGTGAGATTCGATTATTCTTTTACAAATATCCAATCCTAATCCGGTGCCTTGCTTCTTTGTAGTGAAAAATGGTTCCCATATATTCTTGGCAACCTCCTCAGAAATGCCGCTCCCCTGATCGGTTATCTGCATTATCTGATTTTCAGCTGATGCTACAACTTTTATTGTAATTGTGCTTTTTGGCGGGGAGGCATGACCTGCATTTCTTACTAAATTTATTAGAACCTGCTTTATTTTGTCGGAATTTACATAAACCTCAGCGGGAGTATCTTTTATTAGATCTGCTGTCAAATTTATATTATCTAAATCTTTATCAAATGAACAAAGTTCAACTACATTTTCAATGATTTGATTGAGATCGTGTGACTGCATTACATATTCTTTTTTCTTTGAGAAGTCACGAATTTCATCAAGAATACTTACGATACGATTCCTTGCTTCAAGAATTAATTCCGTATACATTTTTACTTTCACATCATCCGGATGCAGTCTCCTGATACCGCTTACTGCAGAAACTACAGTTAACTGACTTCGAATTTCATGACCGATTCCAGACGCAAGCTGCCCAATGGTTGCAAGTTTCTCTTGACGAATAATCGTTTCCTGAGCAGCGTGAAGTTCATCGTAAGCAATTTTGAGTTCATTCAATTGTCGATTGATCTCTTCGAGCATTCTTGCATTCTCAATCGCTGCGGCTGAAATCGAAGCAAGTGCAAGGAGCAACTCTTTATCATCTTCAGAGAAGCTTGAGTCAAGTTTATTTAAGACTTGAAATACTCCAATGATCTTTTTGCTGATATTCTGCATTGGTGCACACAAGATATTTCTTGTCTTAAATCCAGTCTGAATATCGATTTGTTTATTAAAACCGGGATGGTTATAAGGATCGTCGATTATTAATACTTCCCCGCTGCGTGCAACGTGTCCCGCAATTCCTTCGGTTATGGGAAAACAGATTTCGGTTTGCTCCAAACCGCTTCCAATTCGTGAGTAAAGCAATTGCTCATTTTCATTTACAAGAAAAACAGTTGCTCGTTCAGAATTCAAAAGCTCAGTAGTTGTTTTAACGATCAAGTCGAGCAGTTTGTTCAGTTCTGTTTCTGAAGTCAGCAAAACCGCAACTCTTAACAGAGCATCAAGCTGTTTATTCTTATAAGATATTTCTAAGTTCTTCTCGTTCACAGAATAAATACGTAATTGCTAGTCAAAATATTAACACAGACAATTTATAAAAAGCTTTCTGAAATCATAATTACAAATAGACTGCAAGAATGTCAAATAATAATTTCTTGAAAGATAAATTTAAAAAGTAGTATTACTTCAATTTCACTTCATAAATTATTGACAAGCACCTTTCCTGAAAAAAACATATTTTGATTTGTGAAATAGTGATTAATTTGATATTATTTTAGCAAATAATCGTCAATTATCCGACGGAAGAAAATTGTTAATATATTCTTCCTATTGAAATAAAAATAAATTAGAGGGCTTTATGAAAAGAACATTTTTCTTTTCGTTGTTCTTATTAATTCCGGTTTGTGCCATTTTGGCCCAACCGAGAGTATCCTTAATTGTCTTCCCAGAACTTTACACAATTGACTATGGTGCATTCGCAACTGTAAATGATCTACGCGGCGCTCCGCGAATTTTTTGTGCTGAGATCACTCCTCCGGGTGTACAAGTAGTCTTTAAAGGGATTATCGAATGGAAGGCGCCTGATGGAAGTTATTATCAGGAACTTGGATTTTTCCAAACAGAACCATTTTCATCACGAACATTGTGCAACGACGATATTGGAACAACAGAAATTCGCATCCAAGAGTATCGCTCAAACTCAAGCTTGATTGATGATAATATTGCTCGTGGGAAGCCGACTGGCAGCTATCGAATTACTGCAATATTAATGGATGCCACAGCAACAACCGTTTATAATCAAGATCAAAGAGAGCTGCATTTTTTAAATCCTGCACAGACCTTAAGTATTCGAACTCCGCGAGTTGGAGCCGAGATCGATGCAGGAAATGTTTTGGTTGAGTGGAATTCACTGACCGGAATTGAAAATTATTTTGTTAAAGCAAATGTCCGTATCTCAGCCACACAAACACTTGAAGAAGCACTAAACTTTGGCACACCACTAATTAATAATCAGAATGTGGGTGTTCTAACTAATATAAACCTCAGAGACTATCTTGAGCGGGAGTGGAGTTTGGGTGACGAAATCGTTCTTCAAGTCAGCGCGAATGTAAGCGGACCCGGCGGCGGGCAAAGATTATACAGCGAAATAATCAACTTTAGGATTTTTAATCCTGAATCACCACGATTACAATTGTTAACAAATCGATTAGCAACAATACTAAGAAATTCAGGAAATAATGAACTCCTTCAACTTCTCCAAAATGGAGAATTGGATCTAACAAGCATTGTAATCAGAAAAGAAGACGGCTCAATAATGTCTTTAGAAGAATTAATTGCTTTTCTTGAAGCAAATCCGGATGCATTCTTAGGTCTTATCCGTCAATAACAAATGATAGGATTAAAAAAATGAAATTTAATAAATCGATCAAACTATTTGTATTCTCAATCGCTCTGTTTACGCTTTTCTTATCAAAGGGATTTTCCACTGAATCTAATAAATCTACTGCTGCCATTGTTACTAAAGTAATTCAAATAGTTGAACATAAAAGTGGCGATTCAGAGTGGGCAGCAACTAAGCCTCTTACCCAGCTCGAAACCAGCGATGTGCTTCGAACTGGAGAGAAATCTCTCGCAATCGTTCGATTTCTCGACGGCAGCAATCTGCGCATTAGAGAGAAAACAACTATCACAATTTACGCCGATAAAAAACCGAATGGACTATCGAAAAATACTCGTATCGATGCAGGTAAAATGAGATTTGAAACTGTTAAACAAAAAGAAGATGATGAATTCTTGATTACCACACCTACAGCCGTAGCTTCGATTCGGGGAACTGAAGGACTTGTGCATATATTGGATAATGGCGCAACCTTGCTGACTTTAGATTCTGGACGAGTAGATGTGAGAGCTTCAGTAGGTGCACGGCAATCTGGAACTGTTGAAGGTGGAATGACAGCATTAATTTCAACTGAGGGAAATGTCTCGATTGATTTCTCAACTCCAGAGCAAATTGATAATTCTCGTCAATCAACTATGACGAAAGAAAAATATATCATTATACAGACTAACGTTGGAACATTTCGATTGAAATATCTTGATCATGAATAACGAGTTGTATCAGATCAAAATCTTAAAAATTGTTATTACCTTGTTGAATTAAATGTTCAAAAAGATTTTTTAAATAAAATGCATTCAACTTAATTTTATTAAGGAGAGTTATGCGAACAGGATTAAAAGTATTCCTAATTTTATTGATTTTATATCCATTCAGTTTTATCTCGGCACAGCCGAGTGATGTGATTTCATCCGTCTCATCGGAAAATGTTTACGCTAATCAACCTGCAAAAATCATTGCACAGTTATATCAATCTGCAAATGTTTCACAGATCATTCTTTACTACAAATCTTTCGGATCGAGTGAATACTTAACCAGCGAAATGATGATTGTAGGCAACTCTGCATCTTCAACTATTTCGGGTGAGAATGTTTCATTGCCGTTTGTAGAATATTACTTCAGAATTCTAATGAGAGATGGGACGGAGCAAGTTCACCCGGCCGGCGCACCGATCAATGCAAATCCCTTTCAGCTTCTGGTTCAGGAAAAATACGATCCAATGCAGTATGAGGAAATTATCTTTCTTACTCCTCTTGCAGGAGAAAAGATCAGCCCTACGGGATTTCTACTATCTGTTTCGATTTATCGTGCAAGTTTAGCAGTCGATAGACCTGCAACAAAAATCTTTATTGATGAAACCGATATAACAAATAAAGTTCTGATAACCGATGACATCATCCTCCTTCCGCCTGAGAATTTAACTACTGAACTTCAACTTGGCAAGCACGTCGTTAAAGTCGTGTTATTCGATACAACCGGAGCGGAATATTATTCCTCAAGTTTGACGTTTGAAGTTGTTTCTCCGGAATTTGCTGATGAGATGCAAAAGAAAGATTACGGATACAGAGTAAGCTTAGCTGGCGAATCGCGCCATGAAAATTTGAAAACAGCAAACTACAGCTTCAACCGGCTTACGGCCAATCTCAGCGGAAATTATGGTTCATACTATTCGAGTTTGCTTCTTTACGTAACTTCGGAAGAGAAAAATTACCTGCAGCCGCAAAATAGATTTCTAGCTACGATTGGCTCAAATTGGATTAAATTAAGTTATGGCGATAACTATCCGAAATTCCCATCTCTCATAATGGATGGAAAAAGACTGCGAGGTTTTTCCGGAGACTTGATGCTCGGCGCATTTAACCTTCAAGCATCATACGGTGAGATCAACCGAGCAATTGAGGGGAAATTGATACAAACATATTCACGTTCAGATGCAAGACTCGGAACAAATATTATTGAAATCGATTCTGCAAAACATGGACAGCCCTTTGGGCATGTTACACTTGCGACATTCAAGAGGCAATTATTTGCAGTCCGTCCATATTTCGGCAGCGGCGAATCGTTTCAACTTGGATTTTCATATCTCCATTCAAAAGATGATATGAATTCTGTTGAATTTGGTGCACGTCCAAAAGAAAACGTTGTAGTCGGTACGGATTTATTTATCGGATTCGATGAACAGAGAATGGCTTTGAGAGGACAGGCTGCTTTGAGTCTTATGAACAATGATATTTCGACCGGCAATTTGAGTGACAAGCTCATTGATTCACTTTTTGGCGAAGGGAAATCTTTCGGCGGTGATCCTGATCAAATTAAAACTTTGCGCGATATTGCCGGAAAATTCATTACTGTTAATCAGTTTATCAGTCCGCTTAATCCGTTGGAACTTCCAACTTTGGCTGCGGAAGGAACATTCAGTATGAATTATATCGGAAATTATTTTCGAGCGACATACTTATACCGCGGAAATGAATTCATGTCTTTCGGACAAAACTTCACAAGGAACGATGTTCAAGGATTCAATATCTACGACCGCCTTGGAATAATTCAGAACCGAGTCTTTATCTCAGTTGGTTACGAAAGACTTAACGACAATCTTCAAAATCAAAAAATCACGACGACAACTTTTGAAAACATCGATGCCTCGCTTTCTCTTTTCTTGAGAATTGATTTTCCTAACATTACGATAGGATATTCTAAATACAGTGCAGTTAACGATTTGAGCAAAACCGATCCCGATTCAATTAAACGATTAAGCTACATCGACGATATTACGAACAGAATATCATTCACTTCTTCTTACGATTTTGTTTGGGGGATCCGGCACAGAGCAATGCTAAGCGTATTGACTTCTCAGAGAGAAGATAATTCATATATAAATACTGATGCAGCCTACACGTCGGTGATATTGAACTTACAAAGTCAGTGGGATAATAAGCTTACGACATTCTTCAATCCATCAATAAATCTCAGTAACATTTCGAATAAGGATTTCAATTACTATTCAATTTCAATTGGAGGAAGATATAGACTTCTCGATGATAAACTTGAGCTTACCGGAATATTGATCCCGACTTTTGGTGATTTTCAGAGAATGATAGTCGAGACTATAGCACAATATTTTATATTAAAAAATTTCAGTGTAAATCTTTACACACGTTATATCACAAATCAGAAGCCGATAAAAGACGAAACGATAATCGGATTATCAACAAAATACGAATTGTAATCGGCTCTGATGAATCGAATTATAGAGCGGATAAAAAAGAATTGGGGACACATTCTTGTTTGTTCGCTCCTTTCCATGCTGCTCCTTTTGTTAACACAGGAATTTGTATTTGAACTTTCCCCATTAAAAGATTTAGAACTTTCGCTTCTCGATTCACACTTTACGCGCCGCGGACAAACTGATCTAGCAGAAAAATCTAAAGTAATTATTGTTGATATCTCCGAAGAAAGTTCGAAGGAATTTTTACCTCCATACAATAAGTGGCCTTGGCCGAGGGATTACTTCGCCCGGTTAATCGAAAATTTGAATCAGGCCGGAGTAAAAGCAATCGGCATTGACGTTGTAATGAGCGATCAAGACAAATACACTCCACAGAATGATTCGCTGCTTTTTAGTGCAATCCGAGAATACAAAAATGTTGTTACCGCAGGTAAAATTAAAATAAAGGATGAGCGGTTAGAATCAATTGTTTCAGAGAATGAAAATTTCAGCAGTATGTTTTTTTCTGCAGATAGTTCAATAGGTCTTGTGGATGTTTTGCCTGACCGCGATGGAATTTTAAGAAGATATCTTCCCTTTTTCTCTTCTTTTGCTACAGAAATGTACATTCCTTCTTTTTCATTTGCGGTTCTTAATAAAGCTCTTGGCTTGCAAAATTTACACGCAGCCGAGAAAGAGAAAAGTGATTTTAGGTTTGGAAATATCAGCATTCCAAGATTTGATAAAACTTCAGTGCTGATAAATTACTACGGTGCATCCAACACTTTCCCCCACATAAATTTTGTTGATATAATAGACGATTCAGATTTTACTACAGTCAGTGAAAAAGAATTCGAGGTTCAGATAAATACTTGGGACGATCCGGAAACGGGACTTTTACATTCTGAAATATTCAAAAATAAAATCGTATTGATAGGTTCAACTGAGCCGGAAGACAAAGATCTTTTCCCAACACCCATCACAAAACAAGGAGCAGGCAAAGGCGGAAATTTAATGTACGGAGTGGAAGTCCATGCGAACGTAATCCAAAGTATTTTAGATCAAAACTTCCTCTACAAGCAGCCGCAAAGCCATGAAATATTTTTAATCGTGCTTCTTCTTTTCTCATCTTATTTCATCACAACAAAATTAAAAAGTTTAAAGATAAAAGTCGGCTATCTGCTTGAGATCATTTCTATACTTGTGATCGCTGCACTTGTTTATGTTATTTTCGAATTATCATGCTTTCTATTTGTTAACCAGAGTTATATCATCAGTGTTATTGGACCTGTTTCTGCAGTAGTGCTTGGATATATTGGAAGTACGGTCTATAATTTTCTTGCCGAACGGAAACAGAAGGTGATGATCAAAGGAATGTTCTCGCAATATGTGAATTCCGAACTCGTCAATGAATTAATCGCGAATCCAGAAAAACTTAGACTTGGAGGTGAACGGAAAGAACTTACGGTTTTATTCACTGATATAGCATCGTTCACGACGATTTCAGAATCTCAAAAACCGGAAGAACTCGTAAATTTTTTGAATGAATATTTAAGTGCAATGACCGAGATCATTTTCAATCACACTGGAACTCTTGACAAATTTCAAGGTGATGCTATCATGGCATTTTGGGGTGCACCAATTGAAAATAATAAACACGCTTTATTCTGCTGTAAGACAGCTTTAGCGATGCAGGATCAACTTAGTGAGTTGCGAAAAAAATGGGAAAAAGAAAACAAACCTCTCATTAAAGTCCGTGCCGGAATTAATACTGGTGAAATGATCGTTGGAAATATGGGTGGAAAAGGAAAATTTGATTACACAGTAATTGGTGATAATGTAAACCTCGGTTCTCGCTTGGAAGGTGCAAACAAAGAGTATGGGACTTCAATTATAATCAGTCAATCAACTCATGAACAAGTAAAAGATGATTTCATCTGCAGGGAGATTGATTCAATTCTTGTTAAAGGTAAAACCAAACCGATAAAAATATTTGAACTCCTCTGTACTGCGAATGATGAAAGAAAAATCGATTTTATCGAATTGAAAGAAAAGTTTGAGAGCGGATTGATTCTTTACAAATCATTTGATTTTTCAAATGCGATATTGAAGTTTGAAAAAGTCTTGGAGATAAAGACAGACGATGAGCCCTCACAAGTGTTTATAAAAAGATGCAAAAACTTTTTAGCTGAACCGCCGCCAAAAGACTGGAACGGCGTCTACGAAATGAAAACTAAATGAAATTGCCTAGCTAAAGATTCCATCCCGACTTGTTGGGAGGGAATCTTTTTACGTGCTTAGACTTCTAACTCCAGCCCATCACGTGAAGCGATACAATTAACCTTGCTCCCCATTTTCTTGAGAAATGCTTTTGTCTCGTTTAAAATCAACTCGACTTTCTCATCGTTGTATTCCGGATCGTAATGAAACAGAATCAAATTCTTCACACCGGCAAGCGAAGATAAAATCGCGCCAGATAAATTATTTGAATGTCCCCAGCCGATTTTATTCGAGTAATCTTCAAAAGTGTAAGTCGTATCGTGTACTATATAGTCAGTATCTTTGCAGAACTCGATCATTCCAGCATTATGCTCTGCTATGTCGTTGATCAGCGAGTCTGGATTTAACTTTGAATATTTAATTTCATTGTCAGTGATATAAACGAAAGATTTATTTCCCTCATCAATTCGATATGCAAGCGTGCAGCATTGATGATTAACTTCAAATGTTTTGAGTGTTAAATCCCCGAGACTCACAGAATCGTTGGGAGAAATATTCTCGAAAGTTACACTCGCTTTGAACTCAGCTTTAGTAATCGGGAAAAGGGGCGGACGTATAAGTAAATCAATCACTTCTTCGACTGTCTTTTGATTATTTGCCATTCCATAGATTTGTACAGCATTGTTCTCGTCGTAGAGGGGCGGAAAAAACGGCAGTCCAAGTACATGATCCCAATGAAAATGACTCATGAACAGATAAATTTTGCTTTTAGATTTTTTTCTCATTAGATCAATTCCCGCTTCCCGGAATCCCGAGCCAGCATCAAGAAATATTTGCTCGCCGCCTGAAGAAGTCACTTGAATTGAAGGTGTATTGCCGCCATAGATCATTGTCGATCTTCCAGGAACTGGAATCGAACCTCTTGTCCCCCAGAATTTTACTTTCATCGGTTTCAAAATAAATCAATTTCCTATAAGAAACAAAGATAAGGAGGGTGCGGAATTTATCTTGAGCTTAACCGAAAGATGCTGAACGCTGAGTGCTGAATGCTCAAAGTTAATCCCGCCAGAGGCGGGCGAGCGTTAATTGTGATTCGTTAATCGCAGATCGTTAACCGTCATTCGATAATCCTTAATGTGGTGGACAAGCATGAATTCTGATTGAGAAAAGCTTACTAACCTTTATAAACCTTTTAACTTTAAGAACACATTCGCTGCTCTCAGTGCAAGCTTTCCAACTTTATGAACTTTAGAAACTTTTTACTACTTCGCTATTGACAAAAGAAAGTCCGTTTGCTAAAATGCGGATGGGAGATAAAAAATTGAACTTAATTCAATCACACGGGCAAAAACCAAATCCGTTAGCTAACGGACTCGATGAAGTCAGAGCCACATTACGAACCGCACATTACAGAAAAAGCACAGAGGAAATTTACACTTCGTGGATAAGACTATTTATTTTACATATCAACAAAACCCATCCTAAAGAGATGGGTAAAATCTTAAAACTTTTATAATTATATTGATCAGAGAAGAAAAAATTTAATTAAATGAAAATTATAAACATAAACAGAGAAATAATTATACGAGGGAAGACAAGAATAAAATGATACCACAGCTATTGAATACCCATAACAAAAGAAATGGCTGCATTGAAACGGCTTCGCATTTATCCCGTTCTTCGGGACAACTGTATTTTATCCGAAGTTGTGCGGGGACGGAAAAGTAATCGTTCATTTTTTTTGTCTCAACTTCGGATAAAATACTTAACGTTAGGCTGAATAATACAAGGATTATAGATATGCACGACCTATTATTAAATATTGTGAATTTGAAAGAAAAACAAAACAATTGGAATGATATCATGCACCTGCACGCAGTATATCATTCCAGACATAATAAATCTGTGCAGGATAAGTAATAGTTAGGCAATTTTAATGTCAATCTTTAATAAAAATTTTCGGCATAAAATCTTTCCATTAGTCTTTATTTTAGTTTTTTTTCAATCTATAAAGATTAATAGTCAATCTGGTGAAGCTCAATCATTTGAGATTGGAAATAGATGGATTTATTTTAATGATGCCGGTGGAGGCAAATACTATTACGTATATAAAGAAATTATTGGAGATACAATTATTAACAGCACCCGATATGCTATTGTTAAGGACAATGAATATTATAGTTACCAAAGAGCAGATTCTGATAAAGTTTATTCCTTCAATCTTCAAGATTCAACTGAGAATATTAATGTAGATTATTCTTTAAATATCGGAGATACCCTTAAACCAAATTTCTATGTTGTAGGTAAAGAGATTACAAATATTTGGGGGAAAACTCTTAGAAAAATCTGTATAAGACATACATATATTTCTTACTGGACAAAATATTGGTACACAGAATGGATAGGTTTTACTTCGGGAGAGGGACATATTCCTGGAACTTTTTATAATATTAAGTTATTGGCTGCGATTATTGAGAATAATATTTATGGTGACACAACTTTTCTAGATATTAGTTTTGAGCGGATGATACCAAATGATTTTACTTTATATCAAAACTATCCAAATCCCTTTAATTCCCTAACCACCATAAATTATAAAATTCCAAAAGAAATTAATGTTACAATAAAAATATTTGATTGTATAGGGAATGAAATTAAAACCTTAGTTCGTGAAATTAAAAAACAAGGTTACTATGCAGTAGAGTTCGATGCTTCAAATCTTACAAGTGGAATATATTTTTATCAATTGAAAACAGACGAATTTATCTCAACTAAAAAAATGGTATTATTACGGTAAAATTTCCTAACAAGCGGTTCAACCCGACGCCTATCAGGGCATGGTTTTTTATGTTTTCTAAATTGTTCTGGTTATTCACAAATAATAGTTTATTCAAATATTTCCGGCGCGGGTTAACCGCAGGCCGTTAGCCCTATTGTGAATTAATAAAATTTTGTTCTTTGGATTTTATTATCTTGGGATAAAGAATCTTAAAATTATTGCAGAAAATTATGGACAATAACATACTCAACCTTTTTTCAGAATCAGAAGTAATTAGGAAAATTCAAGTTAAACTACCCAAGTTGTTTCAAATTGCCGAATTAGAAAGCCAGAGAGCTGGAAAAGTTGGAATGGAAGTAGGTTCAATAAGAGAACGGATAATTGTTTCGCTACTTATTTACAAATTTGGCGAAGAAAATGTCGAAACAGAAATTCCAATAACAGAACCGGAAGTAGATGTAAAATTATTTGGTAATCCTATTTCGATCAAAACAAAAAGCGGAAGCGGTTATTCTGGGGTAAAATTAATATGGACAGTTGACGCTCAAAATGCTTTAGAATTTCAAAATATATATTCACCGTCTTGCGATATGATTTATGTTCAAATTAATTGGGGTAACACTGGTGGATTATTTTGTTTTCCGTTGAATGTCCAATTAGAAATATTTAATAATTTGGGTAGGGAAAATTATATTAAATTACCCAGCTTAGGCACAAATCCTAGAGGTGCGGAAATTTTTTTACTTTTAATACAAATATTTTAAATTAAAATAAATATTATGGATAAAGAACTAACAAAATGTAATGAATGTGGAAGTATTCTAGATAGAATAAATTTCACTACATTAATGACTGAACAATGGGTTTGGAATGGAGACAACTGGGAATGTTGTGCTCATAATTCTTTAAGTAATGACCCTAATCAACTTGTTCGGTGTCCGGAATGTGATGCAGTGGTGGGAACTGGAAAAGATTTCGGATTCTAGATTAGAAGGAAATAAAATTGGAAACCAAAGGAAAACCAAAAAAAATAATTGAAAAAAGTGAAATCAATTATGATTATAAAACTATAACAATTACCAAAAGTAGAATTGAAAAGGGTTTATTAGCAATTCCTAAAAGTTTTAGTAATTTTTTGCCCAAATCGAATAATAAGATAAAAGTCTATCTTGACGATTCGAACCTTCCACAAGTCAAAACATTTAGTTCTTTTGATAGCTCAACTAATGAGAATAGAATTGGAGGACTTAAAAACTGGTTTTATGAAAATAATGTTAAAGAAGGTGATGAATTAGTTCTTCAACTTCTTAATAAAGATAAATTCATTTATAGGCTTTTTAAAGAAGAAGTGTTTCTCAAAATCACTAAAGGATTACAAACAGATTTTGATATTTCTGTAGATGATAAAATAGCTTTTGAAAAAATTGAACTCATTTCAAATATAACTCAAGTTGAAAAATCAAAAATAATTTATAATGAGTTTTTAAGACTAGCAAAATATTCCAATGAGGAAGCTAGGAAAAGACTTAAAATCTCAAATCGATTTAGTAGAGAAAAGACTCCAACAAGCATCAGAATAATTATAGAAAGTATATATAAAGGCTGCTGTCAAGTTTGTTCCTTTTCATTTTTAAAACGAGATAATAAACCATATTATGAAATTCATCATTTAGATGCGACAATAGGTCATCACCCTAAAAATTTAGTTTTAGTTTGTGCAAATTGCCATCGTCAATTTGAGTTTGCTAATGTTGAAAAAATTAATGATGAAAAGGGTTGGCTTTCAAAAGTTTATTTCAATCAAAACGAATATCTTGTTAAGCAAACAATAAATGAAATTGAAAAACAAGAATTTGTAAAGACAATTTACTCATAAACACTTTTGTCATTCAAGTGAAACTATGAGTGAGTTACCTGATAATTCAGTTCATCTTATGATTACTTCGCCGCCTTATAATGTTACAAAAGAATACGACAACAACTTAAATCTTGAGGAATATTTAGTTCTATTGAAAAATGTTTGGAAAGAAACTCATAGAGTTTTAGTCTCCGGTGGACGTGCTTGCATAAATGTAGCCAATCTTGGAAGGAAACCTTATTTACCACTTCATAGCTATATAATAAATGATATGTTAGAAATTGGATTTCAGATGCGCGGCGAAATTATCTGGAATAAAGCTTCAAGCGCCAGTCCATCTACTGCTTGGGGAAGTTGGCTATCAGCAGCTAATCCGGTTTTAAGAGACATACACGAATACATTTTAATATTTTCAAAAGATTCTTTCTCACACGCTAGTAAAGGAAAAGAAAGCACAATATCAAAAGATGAATTTTTAGAATGGACAAAAAGTGTTTGGACTTTTCCTGCCGTCTCCGCAAAAAAGATTGGTCATCCTGCTCCTTTCCCCGAAGAACTTCCTAGTCGTCTAATAAAATTATATTCGTTCAAGAAAGATGTTGTCTTGGATCCATTCTTAGGTAGTGGAACTACAAGTTTATCTGCTATAAAGAATGGTCGTAATTTTGTTGGGTATGATACAAATAAAAAATATATCGAACTTGCAGATAAAAGAGTTGCTGAATACACAAATCAAACAAAGCTATTTTAGAGACAAGGGCTAACCAGCCAATCAAGGCGGACGCCGTTTTCATTGGGGCATTTTTCTAATTATTGTGTTTGGTTCACAAAGCAAAGTTACTCTTTAAAGTAGTTCGTTTTATAAATTATTTCGAATAAATAAAAAGTAGTTGCTGTTATTTGGCATCTTTGTTCTGGGGCGCCGCTTATCGGCAAGAACGTATGTTTAAAGAAAATAATAAATTGAGTTCTCGGAAAACAAACAAAAAAAGGAGAACTCAAAATGAAAGTATCGGAAAATTCAGTTTCGTTCTTTGACAAAAAAGAAATTTACATAGGTATTGACGT
>VGVX01000028.1 GCA_016873845.1 Ignavibacteria bacterium | reverse complement strand
AAAGTCGGGACTGCCCCCGCTACAAGTAAAAAAGGTTCGTCAAAGAGCCTTTTTTTGTTTCTGGACAAGTTGAAAAATGATCAATGAAATACTTTGTTTATGTGATACTAAGTCGAGAGGGTTATCGATATACAGGTATGACAGAAGATTTAGAACGTCGTTTGCAAGAACATAACGAAAAGGTAAAATCTTTCTGGACAAAGCGAGGCAATGATTGGCGAGTAATATACTTTGAAGAATTCGAAACAAAACAAGATGCGTTGAAAAGAGAAAGGTGGCTTAAAAGTGGTCATGGTAAGAAGTTTCTAAAAGATAAATGTTTATAAATAAAAGTCGCAGGTTCAATCCCGACAAAGTCGGGACTGCCCCCGCTACAAAAAGAATAGCCCTCTCAGAGGAGAGGGCTATTCTTTTAAGTGGTAATCGGAGAAGTCTTGTTTGTAAGCTGAACGAACGAAGTGAGTGAAGTCCCGCTTTGCGGATCCTGCCACAACCTTCATTTTATTTCGGTTGGCAAGCCAGTATCAATTAATTTTAAACTCCATAAAATAAACTTAAATAAAATTTTATTTTGCCCAGTCTCTTCTTAAATTGAACTTAGTAATTAAGTTTTACGAGGTAACAAATGATCTTAACAATCAAGTCTAGATATAGAGGAACAGGGTTAGTCGATGAATTCGGTAATGATCTCAAGCCTGAATTACTGGATCTCCCAAAAGAATTAGTTGATGAACTACGGGGATGGATAAGCGTTGACTCTGATGATTACGATGACTATTTGAAAGGCGATGTTCAGCCAACTAACCATGCTAAATTTTTTGAAACTGGATTAAATCTTGCCAAAAAATTGAAAAAATTAGTTGGTGATAAACACAAAGTCATGTATGAGTACTCAGAAGTTAAGCTCCTTACGAATGGAGATACTCAATACACCCCATTAAATCCGCTTGATATAATTAATCGGAAGATTACGGACATGGTTGAAGGATTCAAAGGATTCAGCGACGATGAAATTTCAGAAGAAGAAACAGAACTGAAAAATGAACTGACCAAAAAACTTGAAGATTTTAAAGATCAGATTGAAGAACTTAGAAAAAATCTTCCAAAAGAATCGATAAATTAAAAAACTGAATCAATATCATATTGAAAGGTCAGATTTTTCTGAAGCTAAGATTTTATACAAAGCTTCTCACAAGAAGTTTTGTATAGTCCCGTTTTGGGTTTGTGAACAGTTCATCACTTCGCAATATTTCTACGATTTGCCCGTGATTCATTATCATGATTCTTGAGCATAGTTTTCTTAAGATAAAAAGATCATGTGAAATGCAAATTATTGTGAGCTTTTCTGTGCGATTTAAATCTAGCAGTAAGTCGATTAGTTCGTGCTGAGCTGTTACATCCTGAGAAGCGAATGGTTCATCAAGAATAATTAATTTCGGATTGAGTGCGAGGATTTTTGCAAGTGCGAGTCTCTGCTGCTGTCCACCGCTTAACTCATAAGGGAACAATTCAAGAACATTTTCATTTAGCTTGACTTTGTGTAGTAGCCTTTTAGCAAATTCATCAAAATTTGAATTAGGTTGCTTCAGTGCGAAGACTTCCTTTAATGCATCTCGATTCTTTTGCGATGGATCGTGCGAAGCCGAATAGTTTTGAAATAAAAATTGAATTGATCTGTCCGGATGAATCCCGTAGAATTTTTCTCCAAAGAAAACTTTTTCACCTGACGTTTGATTAATTAATCCACAAATGATTCGTCCGAGAGTCGTTTTCCCGCTTCCAGATTCACCAGTAATCCCGAAAATTTCTCCATGTTCAATTCCAAAGCTGATATTATTCAGTATCAAACTATCTGTGTTTTCTTTTTGCTTCAGATCCACTTTTGGCGGCGTGTATGAAATATTCCTTAATTCTAGAATATGTTTGATCTCAGGTAAAATCATTTTTCGGTTCTGTAAATGTATTTGTATGAGTTGATCAATTTTTCCAAGTAAACATCATTATGGCTTTTTAAAAACTGATTTTGATTATGAATTGAATGCAGCACTCCATCTTTTAAGACACCAATTCGCGAAGAGTATTTCACAGCAAGATCAAAATCTTGGGTTATAAATAAAACAGCGGCACCGGATTTTTTCATATATGTTAATAAATATTCCATGAAGAGATTTGAAATTGGTTTATCGAGAGCAGATGTTGGCTCATCGGCGATAATTAATTTTGGATTTGAGAGAACTGCACGTACAGCAGAAATTCTTTGAAGCATTCCACCGCTGAGTTGAAACGGAAATTTTTTTAGAATGTTGTTATCTGAATTCAGTTTTAAGGAATTGAAATGTTCGCTCATTATCTCTGATGAAGAACCGCTTTTAGAATTAAACAACTGATTCCCGATTCTGCGTATTGGATCAAATGATGAATAAGGATTCTGAAATATATAACTGACTTCATTTTTTCGAATGACATTTAAATTCGACTCTGAAAGTTCTAAAATCCTCTGTCCCTTAATAATAATTTCACCGCTTATCTCAAATGCGGATGGCTTTAACAGTTTAATCAGCGAGTACGCCAAAGTTGATTTCCCGCTTCCATTTTCGCCAAGAATCGTAAAGAATTCACTCAGTTGAATTGAAAACGAAATATTGTCAATTATGTACTTCGTAGTCGATGTCTGATCATCGCACTTCTTTACACTAAGTGAATCAACTTGCAATATTGGTTGTTTGGATTCGATCATTCAAAAATATGATGAGGTTCGCATTCCTTTTAATCTTAAAATAAATATATTAAATTGAAATTGAAATATATCCAATCAATAAGCTGCAGGAGACAGGTTAAAATGCAAAAACTCATAGCACTTTACGCATTAATTCTTTCTCTCATAATCCTTCCATCATGTAAAGACGCCCAAAATCCATCGAAAGAAACAGCAATGGAACCACAATTTGGGGGTAATGTTACTGTAGGAATTTCGAGCGACGTGGATGTCCTGAATCCGCTTTTTTCTCAGGATATAATCTCTGGTACAATCAACGATTTGATTTTCGGAGCGCTGAATTATTCCGAATTTGATTTAGAAAAAGGGGAGCTTGTGTATCTTCCAAATCTCGCAAACTCATGGGAAATCAGTCCAGACAATAGAAGTGTAAAGTATCATTTGAATATAGCTCTAAGATGGAGCGATGGTTATAAATTTACAGCTGATGACGTTCAATTCTCTTACTATCTTTACACTCATCCGGAAGTAGGAAGTGTAAGGCAGGATATGACTTCTTATTTTATTTCAGAAGGAAAGACTAAAGTTGAAATTGAAAAAGCGGTGAAAGTTGAAAATGATTCGACAGTTGTGTTCAATTTTAATCAAAGCGCGGATGACCCGTTGTTTGTTTCCGGGCTCCCGATTTTACCCAAACACATTTTTGAAAAGATTAAGCTTAAAGATTTATTCGTCAATGATGTCAACCAAAATCCAGTTGGAATTGGACCGTTCAAATTTCAGAAGTGGGATAAGCAGCAGCAAATAATCTTAGTTAGGAATGATTCGGTAAATTATATCAAGATTCCATACTTGGAGAAACTTACTTTTAAAATCCTGCCTGATTATAATAATCGTATCAATCAGCTTAAATCGGGAGAAATTGACCTTGCACAAAATCTTCGTCCTGAAGATGCTCAAACAATAAAAAAAGATTTTAACAAGTTAAATGTAGAAAAAATTTCTGGTCGAGATTACGATTACATCGGCTGGAATTGCATAGATCATGAGCAATTCGTCAACAGTGGAAATAAGAAAATCACTCCACACAAGCTCTTCGGAGATTCGAAAGTCCGTCAAGCACTCACTTATGCAATTAACCGTAAAGAAATGCTTGAAGGATTTTTTGGGGAGTTTGGAAATATTGCTGTTACTCCCATTTCATCAATTTTTAAAACTAAGGCAAATACAGATCTTTTACCTTATGAGTTTAATCCAAATAAAGCCAAGCAATTACTCTCAGAATCAGGATGGAAAGATTCAAACGATGATAAAATAATAGATAAAAATGGGATCCCATTCAAATTTAAGTTAATGATTCCTGCAGGCAAACCGCAGCGTGAATATGCTGCGACAATTATTAAAATCAATTTGCTCGCTGTCGGAATCGAAGTAGAGATTGAAGTGGTTGAGCCATCGGTGTTTTTTGAAAATATGTTCACAAAAAAATATGATGCATGGATTGCGGGCTGGACAATCCCATTGGATTTGGATTTTGAAGGATTCTGGAGCTCTGATCTCGAAAAAAATTTCTTCAATGTTACGAGTTATCAAAACAAAGAAGTGGATGAAATATTCGCTAAGCTCAAATTAACAAATGATATTGAAGCGACGCGTGAACTTCTTTTTAGATTTCAGGAAATACTTCACCGCGACCAGCCGACTACTTTTCTTTATTGGGTTGATAATCTTGTCGGTTACAATGTCCGATTAAAAAATTTACAGTTGAATCCGCTTGCATTCACAAATCGAGCTTGGGAATGGTTTGTAGTTAGCGAGAAGTAATTTACAGATAGATTAATGTTTTTAAGAAGATTTCTGAGACGAATTTTTGCCTCTGCGGTGATGCTTATAGCATTAATTACGATTGTATTTTTCTTAGTCAGACTTGTGCCTGGCGATCCGACGCACCAATACTATTCTCCAAAACTTGGAAGCGAACTTGCTGATAGAGTTAAAGTTCAGTTTGGTTTAGATCAGCCAGTTCATGTTCAGTTTCTCAAATGGTTTGGAAATCTTGCGGCAGGCGATTTAGGTTACTCTATTTCTTTTCGGAAGCCAGTGATAGATGTAATTCTAACTGCACTTCCTGTGACATTAACTCTGGCTGTACTCGCATTGATCTTTCAAATGTTTTTAGGAATTCTGTTTGGTACTTTAGCTGGAGCAAATCCAAATTCCAAATTAGACAATACGATCAACATTGGTTCCCTCGTCATCTATTGTGCACCTTCCTTCTTAATTGGACTCTTTCTGATATATTTTGGCTCAGTGAAGCTTGGTTTATTCCCGACTTCACATTTACACTCGACTGAATATGAAGATTTTTCTGCAGTAAATCAGTTTCTCGATTTTTTGCATCACATTTTTTTGCCGGTTCTAACGCTCACCATAACTTCAGCAGCGTTTACTACGCGTTTCGTTAGAGAAAGTCTTTCTAATGTTTTGAGCCAACCATTTATAACCGCACTCAGATCCACTGGAATGGGTGAACGAAAACTTGTACTTTCTCATGCCTTGCCGAATTCTCTTCTGCCTTTAATCACTCTGCTTGGAATTGAAATTGGTTCTTTGCTCAGCGGGGCATTAATCACTGAAACGATTTTTTCTCTGCCTGGTTTGGGAAGGTTGACAGTTGATGCAATTTTCTCCCGTGATTATCCTTTGGTTATAGGTTGCACTTTAATCTCCGGATTTTTGGTGATTACAGGGAATTTCATCGCAGATATGCTTCATGCAAAATTGGACGCCAGAGTTTCATTCGAGACGATTGGATAGATGAAAAATAATCTCAGGAAAAACCGAATACTCCTTCGTAGCTTTTTTTCGCTTATAATTCTTTTTTCTATTTGGAACATCGCAGAACTTATTTCCGGTTTTCACCTTGTCGGCTTGTTCATTTTGGAATTGTTTAGTGATTTTGGAAGTTTCAAGCGTGAATTGGATGTTCATACTTTGGACTTTCTCTTTGCGGTTGTCGTTACTTCAATTTTTTTAATGATGTCTGTATTGGGATTGTTATACTTCTATGTCCCAGGAACTCGAGTCCCAATTTTGTGGAAATTTTTTAATTGGTCCGAACGTCTTTCCTTTCAAATACTATTAGGTTCTTTTCTAATTGCTGCGCTCATATTTACTGCGATCAACAGTCCGATTATTTCAACACATGAGCCAAATTATTACAAAGATATTATTGTCACAAAACTTCTCCCACCGGGTTCAAAAATTCATTATGTCGAAAGAACCATTGAGAATAATTCTGCGAACAAATTAACATCAATCCAAAATTTAAAGAAAAATGTGATGCATCAAATCCAAGATGAATCAAAACTGTTCATAACTTCATTTAATATTTCTGGAGACCAACTTATCTACCTTCAAGGATTCAGAAAATACACCGAGCCAATATCACATTTCAAAATTGACGGTACCGGGTTGATAATTAATGAAAAAATATTTTACCTCGGTTCGGATGATTTCGGGCGAGATGTATTTAGCAGATTGATTTACAGCACCCGGATGTCCCTAATGATCGGTCTGCTTTCCGTTTTGGTTTCATTATTACTAGGCGGTTTGATCGGATATTCTGCTGGATTTTACGGTGGAGTTTTAGATACAATTCTCATGCGGATTGTTGATTTTTTCTTCTCTGTTCCAATACTTTTTTTAATTGTTTTTCTAATTGCAATGTTCGGCAACTCATTATTTCTTTTGATTCTTGCACTTGGACTTGGAGGATGGATGTCGATTGCACGGCTTGCCCGGGCGGAAACTATTTCCTGCAAGAAAAAAGAATTTATTGAAAGTCTTAAGTTAACTGGACAAACTAATTATAAAATTTTAACTAAACACATTCTTCCGAATACTATCTCGCCACTCATAGTTGCTTTGGTTTTGCAATTTGGAAATGTAATCATGGCCGAATCTGCACTTAGTTTTTTAGGTTTGGGTGTTCAGCCGCCAACTCCAACGTGGGGAAGTATAATCAAAAGCGGTTACGACTTTATCTCGTCAGCTTGGTGGTTGACCACATTTGGCGGCTTAGCGATTGTTATTTCAGTCTTATCTTTCAACCTTCTTGCCGAGGGAATGATAAGCCGCTTGAATCCAACAAAGCATTAATCAAACATTATTTTATAGCCAGCAATTAAAAAGTAACAATTACAATCTTGTGTAATATTGGGCAATTTATACCCATACACAGGGCAGTTTTTTTAATTATTTAGTGATTTTTTTTGGTATGGTTATTGAACTTATCAGAGAAGATAAAAGATATTTTGAGAATTCAACAAAAAAACGTAGGAAAAATTGTGAAAAATAAAATCATACAAATCGGTGCTCTTTGCCTAGCATATGTTTTCTTATGAGCTGTTCAGAAGTGAAAGATTTTTCGAGTAATCCTCAATTAAATGATTCGAATGACATAGAAAAACCTGGAACTAATACTCATACTCAATCCGCAAAAGCTGAGATAAATGGTGAACTCGGTGGAAGTCTTGCAATGACAAAGAATTATGTTAATCCTTATGGAGAAGATGTGACAGTTACTGCAAGCTTGACTGTACCTGAAGGAGCCTATTCTGGTACAAAAAATATTTCAATAACTTCCAACGATAAAGATCTATCTATTACTTTCTCACCAAAGTCTGAATTCATTAAACCTCTTAAATTGAGTCTAAGCTTTACGGGTGTAAATTTAGCTCGAAGGGGTATTGATGTAAATAAAACAGTTGACTTTTATTATATCTATCCCAACGGTAAAGTGGAATTAGTAAAAAACAACGGAATTATCGTCAATGTCTCTCAAGGGCGGATTGAAGTAAACTCAGCAGAGCTTAATCATTTTTCCCGATATGCCTTCTCAAATAAAAAAGGGGGCTCAAGTAAATAATGAGTACTGTATTAAAAAAAATGCAAGAATTTATTGAGGGTGTGAAAATGAAAGTCACAAGAAATATCAAATTGTCAGTCCTTATCTCCGTGATAATGATCTTTTTAACCGGATGCGGAGATGTATCAGAATATTCAAATCCAGTCGGTTCAAACAACATCGATGGGATTAATTGGATTTCGATGCCGCTTCATGAACAACAGACACCCGATGGAATATCCTTGCAAAAAATTTACTTTACCGTATCAAAAAATATCAATGGAAAAGATGGCGGTAAACTTGAACTGAAGAATGAATATCCAGGCGGACCATTTGGAAAAGTAAAAGTCGAATTGAAGCTGGAATTCAAAGATAAAAGTTTTGAGGGTGAACGATTAATTAGTATGACTGTTCAACCAGAATTTGGTTCCGCAGTATTTCAACCTCATGGTACATTTGCAAAACCAGCTGAGTACGATGCAAAATTTGAAGGGTTGGATTTACGCGGTATTGATCCGAAAAAAGTCCGATTTGTTTATATGGCAGAAGATGGCACCTATGAGTTTATTCCATTCGATAAAATTAAAGTCGATATCGGAAAGGGAATTCTAAAAGTTGAAGAAGCTCAATTGCCGCACTTTTCAAGATTTGGATTTGTAAACTAGAATAAGTTAAAAATTGGTTGAAAAATCCGACAATAGTGATTAGTGAAAATTTAGGTGAGAAAATGGTCTATCAGAAAATAAAATTTGTCTTATTCGTCATAGTAACTTTTGGGATAATTAGTTGCGGCGATGTGGTGGATTTTTCCAATCCAGTATCCAATCAAGGTCCTGATGGGAGAAAATGGATTTCGCTTCCCCTACTTGAAGTCCAAACACCGGATGGGATATATTTTGAAAAAATATTTTACACCGCTACTAGGGCAATCAACGGAAAAATTGGCGGGGAACTTGAGTTAAAAAATTCATACACAGGCGGTCCACTTCGTAATGTTAAATTTGAATCTCGTTTGACTTTTGAGCCCAACAGTTTTGATGATATTCGTCTGATAAGCATGACGATTCAGCCAGAATACGGCTCAGCTGTGTTTGAACCTCATGGAGGATTCAATAAACCTGCAATTTATAATGTAAAATTTGAGGGATTAGATTTAAAGGGAGTTGATCCACGCGATGTAAGATTCGTTTATATGGCTGAAGATGGTACCTATGAATATATTTCTGTAGATAAAATAAAAATCGATGTAGATAAAGGTCTTCTTCAGGTTATTAATGCATACCTTCCGCATTTTTCACGGTTTGGATTTGTGAATTAAGGGAATATGTAATGAGTTCTTTACCGAACTTTTTCATTGAAGAAATTAATACTCTCCTATCAGACTACATCAGTCAGAATGAAATCTCTAGATATCGGTTTGACAAAGTAACAACATGGGCAACTAATATAGATTTCAAAGGGAAGTTTTCACTATTTGATGAAGAACAATTAAATGTTGAGTTTACTCCAGCGGATGATCGTGTCGAAATTGATAAAATTATTACTCTGGCTGAGAAGAATTTCCCTGAAGATAAATTCTATGATTTTCTGTTAAAGATCGGTCAACTATGTATTTCACACGGAAAAATGAATCTGTCTGAAGAGATTTTTTTGAAGGTTGCTCGAGAAAATGAAAATAACTTATTTAAAGCAGAATCATTGTTCTTTATTGCTCGGCTCGGTACTAAAAGTGCTCATTGGGAGAATTCAGAAAGAAACATAGTGGATGCTAGGAACTTATTCAGGACATTAGGCGAGAAAACAGGAATAACTAAATGTGAGAACTTACTTGGAACGATTTGCGCCAATCAGGGAAAACTCGATGAAGCCGAAAAACATTTTGAAAACAGTCATAAGTTAGTCGATAGAACCACAGAAGTAGAATTAACGGCTCAAATTGAAATGAATCTCGGTATAATCAATAATATTAAAGGAAGTTTTAATAAAGCAGAGCAATATTTTCAAAGTTCACTCAGCAGATTGAGCGAAGTTGGCAGTCTAAATCGAATTGCCGAGGTAAGACACAATCTCGGGATGATGTTTCTTGAACAATCGAAATTTGAAAATGCATTAAAAGAATTCGATGAAAGTATTAAAGTTTCCATTGAAGCTGGATTACAGCCGATGATGGGAATATCATATTTATGCAAAGCCACGGCATATTTTAGAATGAATGAATATGACCTTGCTGACGCATTCGCCACTAAAAGCTATGATATCTGCTATGGATTGAGTGATAAGCAATCACTCGCCGAGGTTTATAAAATTAAGGGGATGATTGCAAGACTTCGAAAAAACTTTAATGATTCAGAAAACTATCTGCAATCCAGTTTGCGTCTGAATGAAAAATTCAGAGACGATTTAAATTTAGCCGAAACTTCATTCGAACTTGCAAAGCTTTATGGGACCCTTAACAAAAAAACTGAGGAAGATAACTACCTTAATCAGGCACTGCAGTATTACAGGAAAATCGAAGCCGTTGGAAAAATTAAAGAACTTCAAAAATTGCTCGATAATAGAATTAACTTTTAACAATACTGATTTTTAATTATGAGTATTACTAACATACTTTCAGCAGAACTAAACCAACTACTGAAAGAGTATTTTGATTCCACTACATTGAATAATCTATACGATAGCGTAAGAGACAAAATCGCCCCGAACTTTTCTGAGACCTTATCCGAATCTGATCGTAAACAAATCTCCGCAAATATACCAAATGGAGCTGAACAGAGAATTCTGCTCGACTTAATTACCACCTCTGCAAAAAAACAACTAAGTGAAATAAAATACTTTAATCTACTCTTAAAATTCAGTGAACTAATGATTTACAACGGCGAATTGAATTTTGCCCGCGAATTAGCCGAGGAAGTTTTGGATTCAACAAAGTTTGATGAAGCCAATTGCAAGTTAACCGCAGAAGCATATTTAATATCTGCGAAAATTGACTGGTCTCAAGCTTACTGGAAAGAAAGCACTCAAAATACTGATATGGCTTATGAAATATTCAATGAGCTTAATGATAAATCAGGCTGTGCAAAATGTGAAAATATGTTTGGCACAATTTTCGGCGAGCAGGGAAAAATTAAGCAGGCAAGCCATCATTTTGAAAGGGGATTGGCCTTGCTAAAGGAAACTCGAAATTCAGAATTAGAAGCTGCGTTTGAAGTAAACCTCGGAATTCTATACACTATGATTGATGAAAATGAAAAAGCATTGAATTACTTAATGAGCGGCCTGGAGAAGTTTGAAGCTAAACAAGATATGAGAAGGGTTGCTCGTATAAATCATAACATCGGAATGCTTCATCTGCGCACATGTAAATTTGAAGAAGCAATCGCGGCTTTCGACATTTGTCTTAACGTCTCGCTTGATTTTGGTTATCTCTCTAATTGTGCAATAGCTTATTTAGGAAAAGCTTGGATTAAAAATCATCTTGGGGCTACAGAAATTGCGGATGCTTTCACACATAAGGCAATGGAAATCGCATACAAAATAAATGATAAGCTTTCAATTGCTGAGGTATATAGGATAAAGGGATTAATCAATCAAAATATGAATGATTTTAATTTATCTGAAGAGTTCTTCGAAAGTTGCGTAAGACTTAATAGAGATTTTGACAATACATTCAATGAATCGGAGGGAAATCTTCATTTGATTGAAATTTATAAGAATAAGAATCTTCTTGATAGAACACTTCCATTGGTTAAAAAATCGGCAGATTATTACAATCAAATTAGAAGAATGACCGCTGGATAATTCTCTATATTTTAAATCAATTCTCAAAGTAAAAAGCAATTAAAAATTTCAACTGTTAATAGTTAACTACCGCTTTGTACTAGGTCTATTAATTTGCTTGCAAGTGGAGTAATTCAGACTTATTTTTTAGTAGGATGAAATTTAAATTCCAGTCAATTAATAATATTTATACCTTATAAAATGATTCTTAATTCCCGATATAAAATTATAAAAAAATTGGGGGAAGGACGCGGAAATGTGTTTCTCGTCCAAGACTTATCAAGGGTGAATGAATTCGTTGCACTCAAAGCGATTTCAAAAGAGAAAATATCACAGAATGAAATAAAGTCTTTAATTAATGAATTTAGGATATTAAAACGGTTTAGACATCCGAACGTTGTTAGAGTGTTTGATATCGCAAAAGTTTACGAATCCGATGACACTGACTTAATTGATACATACTTTTACACTGCAGAATTTATTGATGGGCAAAATTTAATCGAAACTATTAAGCATTCTGCTGATTCGTCTATCCAAGATTTTGAAATATTCAAAAAGGTATTATTTCAAATTTGTTCGACACTTTATTACATCCATCAATCGGGATTAATCCATTACGATATAAAACCGGAAAACATCCTTATACAAAAATCTCATTCCGGACAAATCAGCAATATAAAGCTAATCGATTTCGGATTTGGTGCCGAGGGTGAAGCAAGGCTTCGCGGAACTCCAGCTTATGTTTCTCCGGAAATCATTAAGGGTGAAATTTCTGATCACAGGTCGGATTTATACTCACTTGGAGCGACGTTATATCATTTATTTGCTGGTAAGCCCCCGTTTGAAGCAGATGATCAGGTTGATTTATTAAAATTACATTTATCTGCAGAACCAGAACCATTACCGGCATTTGTTCCCAGTTCACTTCAGGAAGTTATTTCCAAATTAATGAGAAAAAATCCTGAGGAGCGCTATTCAAACAGTCTAGAAATTATTACAGAACTGGAAACCGACTTACCCATTCAATTTGAGAATACTTGGTTTTTCCCGAAAGTACTCTCTACTCGAGAAGAAGAAGTTGAGGAAATACATAACTATATTCGAGAAGGGAAAAATAGCCAGTTTAACGGTTATTTAATTTTCGGTGAGGAGGGGACTGGTAAATCTCTATTGATAGAAAAAATTGAACAAACGCTAATTGATAATAACCATTCTGTTTATCTGGTTAGTAATCCGCAGCAGTCATTTCGAGCATATGATTATTGGCTCAATTTAATTCAGATGATAAAGGAACATCTTCGAAGCAGTCACGCAAATGAAGAAAACGCACAGGCAGTTTTGGTCTCACTTGCAAAAATGGAATCATTGTTCGATCCTGAACGGGGGAGTTTACTTAAGCCCGAATCATTCCGTATAGATTTAGCAGAAGCATTAATCGATTATGCCGAGTGTGAACCGTTTGTTTTATTAATTGATGACTTTCAAAACCTCGATAAAATATCCAAAGAATTTCTGCGATATATAGTTCCTGCGCTTAATGGTTATGGAGTGAAAACTATACTAACATTGACTACTTCTCAACTTAATGATGATTTCGTAAAATCATTGGTGAATTTTGAGACGATTGTTTTAAGCCCTCTTGATCGAGAGCAGGTCCTCCAACTTCTGAGAGCTTATTTCAAGTGGGGATTTCCTTACAATGAAGTAGCTGAGATGATTTTGGAATATGTTGATTGCCTTCCAAGTTCGGTAAAAGATTTTTTGGATTACTTATTACAGAACAAAATTATAACAATTGATCATAGAAACTTCCAATTCCACGCTGAATTAGTTAACGAGTCATCAATAAGAGAAGATATCGTCCATATTCACCGAACTCGATTCGAAAATCTTTCAAAAAACGAGAAAGAAATTCTTACGTATCTTTCATGTTTTCCATTTCCAATTTCCATAGATGATTTGGCATTGATTATTGGCTGGAGTAGTGAGGAGCTGAAAAACACAAGCGGACAACTGGCATCTTTGGGATGGGTAAAATATGAAATTGAAGCGCGTACGTTGTTTATTCCAATAAAAAGTTTTCGGAGTTACCTATACAGTACTTTTACAGATAGAAATTCTTTTCATCTTAAAGCTGCCGAAGTTTTTAGAAGCCTGAACTACACACCTGATTTAATCGCAGGCCAACATGAGTTGGCTGGAAATAAATCAGAAGCTTATAAGTTTTATACAGAAGCCGCTCTCTCAGCCGAGAAACTTGAAGCATTTTCGTTAATGGAAGAAATTCTAGATAAAGCATCAAAAAATTTACTTTCAGAAGAAGAACAATTTCTACTTGAAAAGAATTACGTACGTTGTTACTACCACCTTTCTCAGTTTAATAAAACCTCAAAATTGATTGAGAGTCTTCTCAATAAAAATGTATTAAATAACAACGATAAATTCCAATTCACTCTTTGGCTTGCTTCAATCTATTACCGTCTTGGCGAGTCAGATAAATCCTTAAACATTTTTGATGATGTATATAACCTCGCATTAACAGTTGAGGATAAACTGAAGGTGGAGATTGAACAAATCAACATTAACACCACACTTGGGAATTATACTTTGGTTGGCAAGCAGTGCGAAAATATTTTGAATGAATATAATGAATTTCTTAATGATCCATTGAAGGCATCGGTTTTAAATAATCTGGGTATTGCCAATTTTATGGAGGGCAATTATGAAATTGCAGCAAGGGAGTTTGGAAAAGCGTTAACCATTTATGAGACCAAAGGAGACAAAGTAAAATTATCCCAATTAAACATGAATCTGGGCAATGTTCATAATATCAAAGGGGAGCGAAAAGAAGCATTTAAATATTGGTATAGATCAATGGAGATCAATGAGAGTTATGGAGATTTAGCCCAAAAAGCAAAAATTTTAAATAATATGGGCATTTCTGCTTATGATGAATTTGAATATGATGAAGCCTTGAAATATTACAGAGAAGCTAAAGAAATATTTGAGATAATCGGAGATTCGATGGGAAAAGGATTAGTGCTATTCAATATTTCTGAAACTGCTCTTTCGATGTGTAATTACACTCTAGCATTTGAATGTCTTAATGAATCAAAAGAGTATTGCAAAAGACTAAACGATAATGAGGGATTGGCGCAATCGCTATTTTACCTGGGCAGGCTCTATTTAATTTTTAATCAAACTGAGATTGCAGAAAGTATTTACTCGGAACTGGAGAATTTAGTTGAGTTAAATAAACTGCAACCCTCTCAAATGCCCTACATGCTATTTTTATCAGCTTCAATAAAAACAAATCAAAAAGAATATGGTGATGCTGAAATTAAATTTGAATTAGCCCGTGAATTGTTTAAGGAAAATTCAATTAATTATTATGATTTTAAATGTTCTCTGCAATTAATGGAAATTTACCTTTTTCTTGGAAAATATGAAGAGGCAATCAGAACCTACAATGGACTAACGATTAATGAGACTTTTTTGAAAAATAAATTGCTGCATGCAGAATCTCTATTTATAATGGGAAAGTTAACAAAAAGACCCGGTGTCGATTTAAGTCAAACCGCAATCGATTTTTATACAAGTGGACTCAGCTTGTTAGAGAATATGCCAATTTCTGAAGTTACTTGGCAGCTAGTGTTCTATCTTGGAGAAGAGTATCTCACAAGAGGTGTTTATCAGAAAGGAACCGAGAATTTGACTAACGCTAAGTTATTGCTATCTTATCTTTGCAGAAATATTAACGAGAAAAAATTTCTTGATTCTTATGTTAATCAGCCAGAGCGCAAAAGAATTATTGAAAAAATAGCAAAAAATCTTGTAAATTAAACTGGAAATGACGGAGAGTATTTCAAAATCCATTTTTATCAAAGTTATCGAAAATCAAGGAGCTGAAAATAATTTCAACTGGCTCTTTGAGACAATTCCAAGTGCGTTAATTAAAAGTTTCCCCCCCGATGAAATAAACTTTTCATTTAATGATACAAAACGCGGGATTTTCATTTTCAATCTTATTGATTTTTCTAAGGATGTATATAATTGTATAACCAAGCAATCGCATGAATTTAACAATGATAATGTTATCATTGTTACCTCGAAGCATCATGCAATTGAAACGGCCGAATTGATTAGATTTGGGCATAATCATGTTTTTTTCATGCCTGACGATCAATTTATTCTTAGAAAATACGTCTCTGAACTTGTTATCCAGAAACAAACAGAATATAATTCTGATTTCTTAAAACATAAAGAAAAAAGAAAATATGATTTCTCTGCAATCGTTGGTAATTCAAAAGTGCTGCAAGAAGCATTAGAACTCTGTAAAACGCTTTCTAAAAATTCTGACGTAAGTGTTTTGGTTACAGGCGAAACTGGAACCGGTAAAGAACTTTTTGCAAGAACAATTCACTTCAATAGTGATAGGGGCCGCGATCCTTTTATCGATATAGTCTGTTCAGCAATTCCAGAAACTCTTCTGGAATCAGAACTCTTCGGTCACATGAAGGGGAGTTTCACCGATGCAAGGACTGACAAGCCTGGTTTATTCGAGATTGCCGCAAGTGGAACTATTTTTCTTGATGAGATCGGAGACCTTAATCACGCAACACAAGTTAAAATTCTAAGAGCGATAGAGAATAAAGCTATTCGGAGAATTGGCGGATTAAAGGATATCCAAATCCAAGGAAGAATAATTGCTGCAACGCACAGAAACTTAGAAGAATTAGTGCAGCAAGGGAAATTTAGACTTGATCTCTATCACCGGCTGAAAGTTGTTACCATTGAAATTCCTCCTCTAAGAGAACGCGATGAAGATATAATTTTATTAGCGGAAAAATTCATTCAAGAAAATAACTTTAAGTATACTAAAAAGGTTGAGGGATTGACCAGGCGAGCTAAACGCAAACTCAAAGAATATAAGTGGCCCGGAAATGTGAGGGAATTGGCACATGTAATCGAAAGAGCTGTTCTTCTTTCCAATAACACTTCGATTGATGGGAGTGATCTTGTTTTCACGCACAAAAAATCTGGTTCTAATTTGGAAAAAAAGTCAACTTTTAATCTTAAAATCAAATTGGAAGAAGCTAAATTAGCTAGTCTTGAATTTGCGTTAGCAAAAGAAGTTCTTAAAAGTGTTGATGGAAATAAAACTGAAGCGGCAAAAATTCTTGGTGTTTCTCGTCCCAAACTTGATAGAATTCTTAAAAAGAAATAAACTTCTGTAAAAAACTTTTACTCCATTTAATTCTTCCTGCATTTAATCCTTTCCATTTTAAGCAGTTATCACGTATGTCTAAGACAACTTTGAATATGAATGTGAAGGGTGAGTATTCGGTTAATAAAAAAACATAAAAAAAGTTCAGTTTTAGTCATATTACTCTGAAACAAGCTCATTATGAAGTCTTTTAGTTCCTGATTGGACTTAATTATCTAGTCAATTTTTGTGTTCGATACATTTTAATAGAGCTACTAAGTCAATCAAATCAATAATTAGCCTTTTGCCCAATATTAGCCACTAATGGGCTAAAACATAACAAAAAATGGTAGTTTATTTTAGAAAATGTATGGCACAGCAATTGTGGTAATAACTACATATTGATAGGTACATATTTAATTAATAACAAAATACTTCAGGAGAGTATAATGAAAACACATCGAAAACATTTCTTGCTCGTGCTCGTTGTTAGCACATTTGCTGTTGTCGGTTGTCAAGAAGCGTTATCCCCTAACGCTCCGGTTGATAACTTCTCAATTCAAGATATAAACACTCCTCCCCCAGGAATAAAATTCCTTAAGTTTGAAAGTTCTTCTCTGAAGGGAGCCACACCAAGTTCGACGGGTTATGCTGAAGCTACACTATATCCTGCAGTTGGTGGTACAGTTGGCGGAGCTGAAACTTTTGGGAATATAGTTTTGATTCCTGCGGGTTCATTTTCAACGGCTACTACTTTTTCTGTTAATGCTTATGATGGAGGAAGTTTTTCATATGTTGACTTCGGTCCATCAATGTCGTTTAATTCAAGTGTTTATATCACACTTGATTTCTCAAGATATAATCTTTCTCAAGGTGAATTTTCCAGCTTAAAAATATATTACTGGAATGCAAATAAAGGAAAATGGGAAAAAGTAAATAATCCATCTAAGTACGATAAAACAAACACAACTATATCTACTTGGGTTAACCATTTCTCAAGATATGCATTCGGTAATTAACATATTAATCACTTAAAGAAAGAGCTTTAAGCGTTATGACCAAAACTATAAATTTTATAGAAGCGATCTTCGAAATATCAATGAGGTATTGCGGGGAAGAAGCAATTGAGGAGCTTAGAGAAATATTAAGTCATGCCGAAAAGTATGAGAATGAATTAGTTAATAAAAGTAATAAGATCAATTTTGATGTTATAGATCAAACTCCACAAGTTAGAGTTCTCACCTATTTTGATAATCTCATAAGCTATGCAGAGAAGCATCTGCGCGAAATTGATTATCTTAGTTACCTTGAAGAGGTTGGGGAAATATGCATTAGCGCCGGGGAAATGGTTTTCGCCAAAGAAGTTTTCGATATTCTACTTTTCGAAAGCGGCAAATCAGCGAAGTTTGCATTGCTTACAGCTCAGTCGTATTTGAAAAGAGCTGAAGTATTTTCCAGACAAGCTAATTGGAAACATGCCGAATCTGACCTGACGAAAGCAAAGAAAATTTTCTCCGAAAAGAAGGACAAAAAAGGTTTAGCAAGGGTTTCAAATCTTTATGGCAGCATCTATGCCGAAAGAGGAAAAATAAAACTCGCTAAAAAACACTATGAAGATGCACTCAAAGTCTTCACAAAAACCAAAGATTCAATTTGGATCGGTACAGTCGAAATGAATCTTGGTATCCTTCAGACTATTCAAGGAAGCTGGGATGTAGCATTCACTCATTTCAAAAGATCTTTAACAGCTTTTGAAAAATTGAGTGACATGAAGAGATTAGCAGAAATTCGTCATAATATGGGAATGTTATTCAAGAATCGCGGTGAACTTGATTCAGCTATTACCGAATTCGATAGAAGTATGGAGTATTCTTTCGCGGCAAAATATTTACCCACAATCGGGTTGTCGTATCTTGCAAAGGGAGATATTTATGCTAAAATGGAAGACTATACACTCGCTATGGAATTTTGTAATAAAGCTATGCAGATTTTTTACAAGATCATGGACAGATTAAGTTTGGCTGATACCTATAAAGTTAAAGGGATTATTCAGCGAGACACCTCCAATCTTGAAATTGCAGAATCATATTTCCTGACGAGTCTGCGAATCAATGAGGAAAACGAAAACATTCTTAATTATGCAGAAACATCTTATGAAATAGGACTTTTGTATCGTAAGTGGAAAAAGTCTGATTTGGCGATCAAATATCTGAAATTGGCTAAGAAGTTCTTCGCTCTAATCGGCGCTAAAGAAGACTCTGCAAAAGTTGAATTGATTTTAGAAAGATTGTAAAAAAAATTGTTTAACAAAATTATAACATGAAATACAACGATTTCATATCGATGCAAAAGATGAATGCTCCTCGAATCAGAATAGATTCGGAGAGAGACTTCAAACTTGAAAATATTGAGATGATTCTCAATATACTTAAGAGAATAAATCATTCTCTTGTATTGAATGACGTTCTAAATCTTGTTATGATGAATGCGGTTAAAATTGCGAAAGCTGAACGGGGATTCCTATTATTGCTTGATGATAACAACGATCTAATTTAC
Organism: Ignavibacteria bacterium; assembly: GCA_016873845.1. Taxonomy (NCBI): domain Bacteria; kingdom Pseudomonadati; phylum Ignavibacteriota; class Ignavibacteria; species Ignavibacteria bacterium. The sequence continues at coordinate 10,771 of VGVX01000028.1, read as the reverse complement.
AGGATCGGCTTAAATATCGAAGGGGAAGCTGTTCCAGAATCAGCATTTGAAATCAGCCGAAGCGTTGTGAATGATTCATTCAAATATGGTGAATCAATTTGTGTTGAAAATGCTCTCAGTGATCAAAGTTTTCACTCCAGACAAAGTATTTTGAACCTTGAACTTCAAACTGTTTTGTGCACTCCGTTGATTGCTAACAATGAAAAAATAGGTGTAATTTACGTTGACAGCAAGAAATTACAGGCAATTAATAAAGAGGAAGTAATAAAAGTATTTGAAATTTTAGCTGGACATGCTGCAATTGCAATCAGGAATGCAAAACTTTATGAAGAATTAAATGGAGCCTTCAATGAAGTGCAATCACTTCACGAACGTCTCATAAAATCGGAAAGAATTGTTCTTAAGAAAGAATTGAATACTGAAATAGGATACGAAGTTCAGAATTTAGTTCATTTAGCATTGCTTGAGAACGATAGTATCTTAAGAAAACTTCAGAAGATTCCTTCTGATGTACCTATGCACCCGGATGATTTACAGGAACTTGTTCAAAAGGTTTATGTTGCAACGGAAAGCGTGAGAAAGATTCAACGATTCTCGCAAACATTAATTTCAAGTACGAGATTAGAATCAAAAAAAGAATTGCGTGATTTAAACATTACGGTTCGATCTGTTATTCAAAATGTTAAGCAATTGAATAAATTTAAAAAAGCTGATTTTATTTTGAATTTAGAGAAAGTCCCATTGGTCGGGTATGATGCCGAACAAATTGAACAGGTCCTTGTAAATTTATTAAATAACTCGATTGAAAAACGTGATGATGCCACAATTAAAATTTCCACACTTAATGATGAGGAATTCAGTCAAATCGTTATAAAGATTCATGATAATGGCCCTGGGATATCCCACGATTTGGCAAAAGATATCTTCACTCCAAAAGTCCATAAAAAAGTAAATGGTAAGGGATATGGATTGATCATGGCAAAAAAGATAATCGATAATCATAATGGAAAGATTTCTTGTATTTCAGAAAATGGTCGTGGGGCTACGATTTATTTTTCCCTGCCAGTAAATTAAAATCCTTTTTGTTGCTCAAGTTTAGTGTTGGTTAATTATCGAAAAAGATAATAACTTTGCAGAAAGAGTCTTTGATAACTTTGCCAGATATGAAAGCAGCTGAACTCGATATTGTTAAAAACTTCTCTGATTTTTTTAATTCATCAAATGATTTGGTTTTTTTAATTGATAAAGAGAACAACATCATAGATTTGAATGAATTTGCCGCAGATTATTTCTTTGAAGCTAAAGTAAACCTTCTCTCCCGGAATCTTACTTCACTTTTTGATATCCAAAGAGATGAGAATGAAGATTTAGTTATTTTCTCACCTTTAAATTCAATTGACCAAACACCTCTCCCTGGAAAAATCTTTCACCTGAAGGATGGTAATAAATTACTTATCCTTGATGAAGTAATAGACAGAAAAATTTTATTTCAGAGGTTATTGAATCATTCTCCTTTCGGATTTATTATTTTTAATAAAAGTGGGACTATTTTTTATCACAATGATCAGTTCATTGACCTATGGGGAATCAAAAAAGAGGATTTGAAGGATTACAATGTATTTAAAGATAAACTTTTAGAATCTTCTGGGAAATTGAAACTTATTCAAGATGCATTTGATGCAAATAATCCAGTTTACACAAATGGGTATTTTGATCAATTAATGGAGAAAGGACGCGGTTATCAGATTTGGCTGGAGACATTAATACTGCCAATTTTCGATTCACTTGGAAATATTGAAAAAGTCGCTCTGATTCATACAGACATTAGCGATATAAAACTTGCCCGAGAAGAAGTTAAAATAGCAATTGACAGAGCAGATGAAGCAAACAGACTAAAAAATACTTTCTTAGCGAATTTATCGCATGAGATTCGAACGCCACTGAATTCCATTATTGGATTTAGTGAACTAATAACTGAATTTGCAAAAGAAAATTTATCCGATGCGGATATTGAATTACTCGGTACATTTAAGCGAGGTATTGGAAGACTTCATAAAACCCTTACGCAGATAATGGAGATTTCACAAATTGATTCAGGTAGTTATCCAGTTGCACTTAAACCAATAAATATCGTTGAAAGTATATCAGGTATAATTAAGTCTAAGCAAAAAGAAATTGAAAAAAAGAAACTTGAAATTCTTACTTCTTTCGAAAAGAACACGATAGAAGTTCTTGCGGATGAAACTGCTCTAAATAATGTACTTCTTAATTTAATCGAAAACGCGATCAAATTTACAATTAGAGGCAGCATCTCAATCGAAACAAAAGCTAATGTTTCAAACACAATTCTGTTCTGTTCTATTAAAGACACTGGTATCGGAATATCACCGGAATATTTAGATCATATATTTGAACCTTTTAGTCAAGAAAAGATTGGATACTCACGACCTTTTGAAGGGAATGGTTTAGGATTGGCTTTAACAAAAAGATTCTTAGAATTAATGAACGGAAGTATTACTGTTGAGAGTACTAAGGGGGTTGGTACCAATTTTACTTTTTCTATTTCGATTCATTGAAAAGTTATCTAACTTTATAACATGTTAAACTTTGTTATCTTTGAACCGATAATAATATTACTTGCAATTCAGAAAGCATGAGCAAAAAACAAACAGAACCGACACCGAAAAATACACTTCTAATTATTTTCATCATATTCACCTTAGTTATTTTAGGTTTAGAGTACTTTCTCTATTATTTTGAAAGCAACAGAATAGTTGATGAAGAGATTAAGAACCTCAGTTCAGTTGCCATGACTGAGGAGAACAACGTTATTAATTGGTATAATGACTTTAAAGAAAAAGCTGTATTATATAAATCATCAACTCTTTTCAGAAAAACTTTTATTTCACTTGTTCAGGATCCCGACAATGCTTCAAATCAGCAATATGCGGCTGAGTTTCTAAGATTAGAAGTCAATGAAAAGCATTTTGTCGGAGCATTTGTTTGCGATAGTACTGGCGAAAAGATTTATAATCTCGGAACATTAAAATATTCTCTACGACCAAAAACCAAGAATGATTTATATAAGATCGACAGTGAAACTCCTTCACACATCTCTGAAATGGATTTGCTGTATGACGAAAAAACTGAATATTTTGTTCCATATCTTGAATTTGTAATTGGTATTTTTCCTTCAGATGAAACCTATTCTCGACCGATCGGTTATGTAGTCTTTTTGATAAATCCGAGAGAGGATTTATTTAAACTGCTTAACACGTGGGTAAAACAAAAAAGTACATCAGAATCTATGATAATTGGAATTGATGGTGATGAGATTGTTTATCTAAACGATTTGCGATATGTTCAAAATTCTGTTCTAAGGTTGAAAGCCAAAATTGGAGTTGAACAAATTCCCGGCAAAAGGATATCAACTGCACAAAAAGGAGTATATGAGGGATTGGATTATAGGGGTGAAAAAGTTTTAGCATATACTACCTTTATCCCGCAAATGAACTGGTATTTAGTAGTCAAAGTAGACAAAATAGAAATCCTGGCGAATGCTAATAAGATTTTGTATTTACTTTCTGGCAGTATTGTACTGATTTTATTTCTTATCATAATTATCCTTGGAGTTTTATGGAAAAGAGAAGGAATTGAGACTCTGAAAAAAGATCTTGAGGTTCAAAGAACTCAAGCAATGCTATCACAAAAATACCAGATTGTAAGTAAGTATGCCAACGACGCTTTTCTTCTAATCAACAAAAATGGACAAATTGCTGAAGCTAATGATAAAGCAGTTGAAATGTATGGTTACACTCATCAAGAGTTAAAGAATATGCCTGTAATGCTTTTACGCAGCCCTGAAGTGCGAGATGAACTCCCCGCAGTAATGGAAAGCATAAAACGCAGCGGCGGATTAGTTTATGAAACCGTGCATCAGCATAAAAATGGTACCAGATTCCATGTAGAAATTTCCGCAAAGATCATTGCGATTGATGGTGAGATTTTCTTTGTTGGAATTTACAGAAATATTGAAGATCGAAAGAGAGTTGAAAACGAATTAAAAGAATCTGAAAAGAAATTTCATTCATTATTTGAGCAGGCTCACGATGCTATATTAATTTTACGTAAGGACGAGATTATTGATTGCAATAATAAAGCATTAGAATTATTCAATCTGAAAAAAGATACTGTTATCAATAAAAAAATTATTGATTTATCAGTTCCAACACAACCAGATGGAGTAAATTCTCGCGAATCTTTTCCAGAGAAACTTCAAAAAACAATGCGTGGTCAATCTGTCCTATTTGACTGGCAATTCAATCGAAAACACTCCGGCCATTTCGATTCAGAAGTAAGCTTGAATACTGTAACAATAAAAGGGGAGACCTTTATTCAAACAATAATCAGGGATGTGACTGAAAAGAGAAAATCTCTTGAAATGATGAAAAAACTCACCAATGCATTTCAAAATACTGCAGAAATGATGTTGATTACAGATACTAAAGGTGTTATTGAATATGCAAATCCGGCTTTTGAAAAAGTTACTGGTTATTCAGCTGAAGAGGTTATAGGTAAAACTCCTGCAATTCTTAAATCGGATCAACAGTCACCCGAGTTTTATAAAGACCTATGGGAAACGATCCTTGCTGGCAATTCATGGCATGGTATTCTTGTTAATAAGAAAAAAAATAAACAACTCTATACGGAGGAGATGATTATTTCTCCCATTAGGAATGAGAAGAATGCAATAATTTCCTTCGTTGCTGTAAAGAAAGATGTCTCAGAAAGAATCAAGGGTGAAGAAGAAGTTAAACGTGCTCGCTTCAAAGCGGAAGAGTCCGACAGAATAAAAAGTAATTTCCTTAGCATGATGTCACATGAAGTGAGAACTCCGCTGAATGTTATATTAGGTTTTCTTGACATTATAAAAAATGCTGTCAACAAAGAGGCTTTTCCAGAAAAAGATCATTTCTTCGATATGATCAATCGAAACAGTAAGAGATTAATGACATTGATTAACGACATTATTGATGTTTCGAGAATTGAATCCAATGAGATGAAGCTGACACTTTCAAATCAAAGCCTCCATAAGTTACTTGCTAATATTACATCTGAATTTGAACTCTCTGCTCAGGCAAAAGGTCTTAAGCTCGTTGATGACATCAATAAAATTGAAGATGTATTCGTTCGTGTAGACGATACTAGATTCCAGCAGGTCTTATCCAATCTATTAACAAATGCAATTAAATTCACATTAAAAGGTAAAATAACTGTTTCAGCGAAAACTGCAGGCAGCAACGTCCATATTTTTGTTAAAGATACAGGGATAGGTATTCCCCCTGAATTTCGTCCACATCTATTCGAATTTTTCCGGCAAGCAGATGAAGGTTACAACCGCAACTATGAAGGCGCAGGCTTGGGATTAGCAATTTCTTATAAGCTTGTAAAACTTATGAACGGAGATATGAAAGTTGACAGTGAAGTCGGAAAAGGTTCTACATTCACAATTACTTTCCCAATTGTTGATGAATCAACCGCAATAGAAGAAGAAGTAAAAGAACTTGAACTCGCTGAAAAAGAAAAAATTGCCTCTGCAGAGCCCACAGTGCTTATCGTCGAAGATAACCAAGATAACAGCTACTTTGTAGAAGTCATATTGCACAAGTTAGGAATTCGATATTATTCTGTACCTGGAGCTAATGAAGCATTTGATTATTTAAAACAGTATAAGTTTGATTTAATTTTGATGGACATTAGTCTAATCACTGGCATGAATGGAGAGGAAGCATTCAAGGTGATCAGAAGCAATAAAGCATATGAACATATTCCTATTATTGCAATGACCGCACATGCGATGTTAGGTGATCGAGACCATTTTATTTCAGTTGGATTCGATGATTATATTTCGAAACCATTTACAGTTGAACAACTAACTGAAATGCTTTTCAAATTCTTGCGAGAAGGTTTAGAACAAACCGCGTAATTACTGACACCATTTTAACTCTCATCTAATGGCTCAGTGAAAATGGTATTCCATCCATTGCGATTTTTGAGTTCTAAACTACAAATCCAGAATAAATTACTTCTCAAGTCTGAACATTTATTCTAAATTTTCCCCCTCATGTTCCGATAATATATTCAAGTTACTAGAGTATTTTTAGAACTAATGAACAAAAATCTCATTAATACACATAGAAATTTCTTTCTGTTTCTGATTCTGATTTGTGCATTGCTGTTTTTGGGATACACAATTTACAGCGTCGAGACTCAAAAGATTATCAGTTCGGAAGTTGATAATCTTGAAACATTCTCGGCTTCAGAAGAGGGTGTTGTTTTAAAATGGCATGAAGAAATCATTGAACAAGGAAGGCAATTTCATTCATCAAAAATTATTTCGAACTTATTTTCTGAGTATCTAAAAAATCCATCGAATCACATTTTACATTTGAACATCTCAGATTTTCTCAAATCACAAACAAGAAATAAAAAAGTTCTTACCGGTTTTGTTACGGATGTTAATCTAAAGACATTACTGAAAATTAATGGATATCGTTTTCAGCCAACTGAAAATACAATAGCGGCAATTAAAAAGAATACTCTGAGTGATTTCGTTTATCTATCTGAGCCGCAATTGCATACTGAAACAAATACACCGTATCAAGAATTAGTTATCGCTATTGATGATCACTCAGCAAAATCTAAAATAATTGCCGGGTATCTTATACTCATAATCAACCTGAGAGAAGGACTTTTTAGAGAACTCAATAAAAATAATATTGCACGAAGTTCTTATGAATCTATTCTTCTCAAAAAGAAAAAAGACGAATTAACTTACATTAATGACGTGAAATATGTTCCTAACTTTGCTCTAAGATTAAATACCAAAGTCGGTGCAGAAGAAATCCCTGGAAAGCGTATCGCACATTATGAAAAAGGAACCATCGAAGGGATTGATTATCGCGGGGAAAAAGTGATTGCATACATTTCCTATTTGCCTAGTTTAGATTGGTACCTTGTGGTAAAAGTAGATAAAAGAGAAATTCTGACCGAAACAAATAAAGTATTTTACATTTCCGCCGGCTCTGTTGTTTTAGCGCTCGTTCTCTTTGGAATTATTTTCGGAACAATTTGGAGAAAAGAGAAAATTGAACAGCTTCAAAAAGAACTAGAACTGCAGTTAGATAAAGCTGTTCTCTCTCAAAAGTATGAAACGCTAAGTAAACTTGCTAACGATGCAATCATCTTGATAGACGACAATTTAAAAATTGTTGAAGCAAACGATAAAGCGTTTGAGATGTATGGATTCAGTCAAATAGAACTCGAGAAACTACCCCTAATTTCAATTCACGCTATGGAAGTAAGATCGAGAGTTCAAGAAGTTCTGAAAAAGATCCGCACCGAAAATGGTTATGTTTACGAAACCATTCATATAAATAATCGAGGGGATTCTTTCTTTGTTGAAGTTTCTGCAAGATATATAGAAATAAATAGTAAAGAATATTTAATGCAGATTTGCCGAAATGTTGAAGAGAGAAAAAAAATTGAACTAGAACTTAGAAATGCAAAAGCAAAAGCGGAAGAATCCGATAAGTTAAAAGGTAACTTCCTAAGTATGATTTCTCATGAAGTACGTACACCATTGAATATTATACTTGGCGTAATTGACATCCTGAACTTAACAGTAAATAAAGCAATTCTGCCATCAAGGGACAATCTATTTGAAATGGTTCAAAGAAATAGTAAGCGCCTGATAACTTTGATCAGTGATATGATTGATATTTCGCGAATTCAATCAAATGATCTTTCATTGAATTTTGAAATTAGAAATGCTGAAACAATTCTGATGGAACTGAGAACTGAATTTGAAGCTGATGCTAAAATGAAAGGAATTCAAATCATCGAAAGATTCAACGCTCCAGAGAATTTCATTCGAATCGATGTAGAGAGATTCTATCAGGCCCTGAGAAACATTATTTCAAATGCTATTAAATTCACTCAACGGGGAGGAATAACTTTAATCACAGAAAATTATAAAGATGAAATTCATATTTCTATAAAAGATACTGGAATAGGCATCGCTCCTGAGTTTAAAAATTCTTTATTCAAATTCTTCAGACAGGCAGAAGAAGGTTATGGAAGAAATTATGAAGGTGCGGGACTTGGACTCGCAATAGCTAAAAAGTTTTTGGAGATGATGAATGGACGGATTGAAGTTCAAAGTGAAGTAAATGTTGGATCAACATTTACGATTATTTTGCCCAAGGTTAAATCAGAATTTCTATCTAAGTTTCAAGATAATGGTTCAGCAGAAGTTGTTAGCAAAAATTCAGTTCTAAAACCATCTGTTTTGATTGTTGATTCAAAAAAAGAGAGTGCTTTTACATTGGAAATTATCATGAACAAACTTGGAGTTGATTATTACGTTCTACCGGAAGCCACCAGCATATTTCAATTTATCAAGGATAAAAACATAGATGCACTGTTTATGAATTTAAATTACCATGGTAATATTGGTTATGAAAAGATTGTTGAATCTATACGAATGGATTTGAACTTAATTGATTTACCAATAATCGCAATTGCGGATGGTCCGGTCAATGGAAGCAGAGAAAGATTACTCGCTTGTGGATTCTCTTCAATAATTCACAAGCCTTTTACTATGGAAACCATCTCTAAAGTTCTTTACAAATACATAAGTAAAGATCTTACACACAGTTAATCACACCACATTTTTCCATTTTAGGTTTAAAACGTGGGTCAGTTTTTTTATCTTGCTTCAAAAATAGGAATTAAATGCCCAGATCTTTGTTAATCATTCTGGTTTCTGTTTTGTGCCTGTTTATTTCATGCACTGAAAAAAATGATTTACCTGATACGTCTTTTAACTTAAGTTCAATAATGCCTAATGAAGAAGATTTTGCAGGCGAACCAATTCATGTCAAATTAAGTCAGAAGATTGAAGCAAATTCATTTCAAAGACTCAGCGATCTCACGCTTTCCTCAACTCCATCGAAAAAAGTTAAGGTGATAACAGAATATCTTGAAAAACTGAAAAAACTAAATTTTCAGAAAAGCTTGACGCATGTTTTTAATGAACAGATAAATAATGTTACTTTCAGCATCGTGTATTATCAATTTGAAACAGAATCTAATGCAGTTGCAGCAACAGATGTTCTAATTGAAATGCTTTCAGAGTCAATGGATCAAAATTTTAAGTACATGACAAAAGAAAAACCTTTCGGAGCCAACCAAAAAATCATGTACACTTCGTATATGACTTATCAAGTCTTTGTGGGTCTTTATACTCGTAATAATATTCTTTGTCTGACGTTCGTTCCGTATAAAAGTGTTTTTCCGAGGGTGATCCCAGTCTCGACTAAAAAGTTCAAATATGACGAGAGGTATGAATCTTACTCTGGATTGCCAGCTTTCGCGAGGCTTGATAACGATAAAATAATAAAATTGATAAAAGAAATTGAATCAAACGCCAAAATAGATTCGAGCGAAAAGTCTAAAAAGTTTGAAGTCTTATTTAAACTTGTTTTAGATTTTCATAAATCGAACTCAGAGAATAACGAACGGATAGTCAATACTTTTCTAGATCAATGTCAGCGAAAAAATCTTGATGAAGCTTTGAGATATGTGGACCTAAGAATCACACGAGATTTGAGCAGCCAGCTTTTACCCAGTTGGTATGCTACAAAAATTGAAAAAGTATTTGGAAGTAGCTGCGAAATCAATCTTGATCCCAATTCAGCTGCTGCCCACATTCAAAACAATTTTTCTTACGATAATATATTCGGGGATAAAAAACCATTTCTTGGCTTAGTAGAGGTTAAAGGAATTTTATCCGGGACCAAAAAAGCTGGTGACGTAAAAATCATATTTTCTCTTTTTGGAGATTATGTGAAATTAGTTGATTTCAAATTCAACTAAATAGTTAATCAACTGGCAACGTCGGTTCGCTCGGCTGAATAAGAATTTCTTTTTGATATCTACTGAGTATTGCATCTTTCAGGATAATCCCAATTAATTCATCACTCTGTTCAGATATTACAGGCAAACCATCAAGGTCATTATTTTCCATCATACCAAGTGCCTCTTCGCAGTTTTGATTTGGTGTAGCAATTGCAGCAATGGTAGTCATAAAATCCCTTGCAATAATAAAGTTCGTAATATCCCTTGTTTCTTCCTCAAGAATGACATCTCTAATATCTTGAAAAAATATTTGCCCAATTAATTTTCCTCCGCTATTCTTAACTAAAATAGAATTCAACTTAGATTTTTTGAAGACCTCTATAATTTGGTTGAAGTTGTAATAGTCGTAAACTACATCGATATCCTTTTCAATCAACTCGAGGACTTTTATATTTTTAAGAATCCGTATTTTTCTTCCGAAGATATCGAGAATTTTTCCCTCACGTTCAAATTTAATTGTATACAACGAACCTCTTGAAATTGACTTCGATACAGCCAATGAGACGATAATTGAGAGCATCAAGGGTAATATGACGGTGTAATTGTTAGTCATCTCAAAAACCATTATTAATGCAGTTATTGGGGCGTGAACTACACCAGCAACCACAGCAGCCATCCCAACTAATGCATAAGCGCCTGCTGGTGCACTAATTTCAGGAAAGAGATAATTCGCGATTTGTCCAAAAGAGCCGCCAAGCATTGCACCGGTAAACAAGCTCGGTGCAAACGTTCCGCCATTTCCTCCTGAACCAATTGTGAATCCCGTTGCTATAGGCTTAAAGAAAAAAAA
>VGVX01000027.1 GCA_016873845.1 Ignavibacteria bacterium | reverse complement strand
TGTATACAACGAACCTCTTGAAATTGACTTCGATACAGCCAATGAGACGATAATTGTGAGCATTAAGGGTAATATGACGGTGTAATTGTTAGTCATCTCAAAAACCATTATTAATGCAGTTAGTGGGGCGTGAACTACACCAGCAACCACAGCTGCCATCCCAACTAATGCATAAGCGCCTGCTGGTGCACTAATTTCAGGAAAGAGATAATTCGCGATTTGTCCAAAAGCGCCGCCAAGCATTGCACCGGTAAACAAGCTCGGTGCAAACGTTCCGCCATTTCCTCCTGAACCAATTGTGAATCCCGTTGCTATAGGCTTAAAGAAAAATAATAAAACTAATATTATAAATGGTGCTTGATTAAACAGGCTCTTATCTATTAATGCATAAGAAAATCCATACACTCCTGGAAGAAATAAACCAATTATACCCACAAACAATCCGCCTATAGCAGGCTTCAAATAGCTTGGAGTTTTTCTCAATTTTATAAATTTTTCCTCGATGAAGAAAAAAGTTTTAATGAAATAAATTGATGCGAAACCTGCTAAAATTCCTAATGCGGTATAGAACAAAAATTCGTAGTTAGATGATAAGGCATAATCCGGAACACGTAAAGCAGGTTCCGCTCCTATAAAACTTCTAGAGAGCACGGTTCCAAAAACTGATGCAATAATAATCGGACTGAATGTTTTTGCATTGAACGTTCTCATAATTATTTCAGTTGCGAATAACGCACCGCCAAGTGGTGTATTAAACGCGGCGGATAATCCGGCTGCAGCTCCGCAGCCGACTAAAATTTTTAAACGTTCCGGTGATGAAGATAAATATTGTCCAAAAGCTGATCCAATCGATGCACCAATTTGAACAATCGGCCCTTCCTTTCCTCCGGCACCGCCAGTACCGATGCTTAATGCATTTAGGATTGTTTTAAGAACTGCAACTCTTCCCTTTATTATCCCACCTTTAGTCGCTACAGAATCAATTACACTCGGAATTCCTTCGATTGGAGGAGATTTTTCAAATTGTTTAGCGATCATACCGACAAGTAATCCACCTATTGCTGGGATTAAAATTAGTATTCCATAGTTTAACCATTCGCTGCCGCCAATTAGAGATTCTCTGCCGAAAAATTTTCCTGGGAGATCAAAAAATATCTCTTTGATCAGTCAATGGAATAGTGAAAAATAATTGCTCCGATGCCACACAGTACTCCTGTAATGCCACCTAAAATCAAAAGATAAGAATCTTGTGAGAAAGGAATTACTGAAAGAAGCCGATTGATCTTGAAACGATAAAGTCGTAATTGCTTGCGGAGGTTTTGAAAGAAATCCAAATCAAACTTTCTATGCTTTAATCATTTTCATCTATTCGAAATATAAAATATTTTATTATTTAATTAAAATAATGTGTTAATTTCACTACTTGATGATTGTGACTATGAGTTTGTATTCTCGCAGCTTTAATTATCCAATATTGAATTTTTGTTTTCAAGTTTTGAACAATGGATTTATATTGCAAGTAATGAAAGCGATGATAAAATTTCTACCAACACTTTGTTCTATTCTTCTGTATAATGGCTTTCTAGCTGGACAAACATATTACTTGACTGGTATTGTTAAAGATAAGTTTACTAATGATCCGCTCGATTCTGCTGTCGTTAAAATTTTCATTAAAAATATTCCGAGCAAAACAGATTCAATCTATACGAATGGCTTCGGTAATTGGTCGTACACACTCACAAATGTTGGCTCTGAATCTAATTTAACTCCAGAGGATTTTTCGCTTTCACAGAACTATCCAAATCCGTTCAATCCTTCAACGAAAATCTCCTTTTCGCTTACCTCTTCTGACTATGTGAAATTTTTTGTTCATGATGCTCTGGGACAGGAAATCGAATCATTTGAACAATTTTTGTCCGGCGGAAATTATACAATTGATTGGTATGGCGCTGGTGCTGCGGGAATATATTTTTACTCCATTGAATTCAGAGGGAATAGATTAACAAAAAAGATGATCCAATTGGATGGATCGAAACGCGGTGGATTCGGAAAGCCATATTTAAGCGGTTCACAAATTCCTTTCTCAAAGAGTTACGGGAACTCAATAAATCTGGATTTGATTTTTTCAAGTTTTGGGTATGATAATGATACCTTAAGTATATCCGTGAGTACAAACCAAAATATAATAACACAGTTGGTTTCACTTCATCATAGAGCGTTTGTAATTGATCTCCACAATGATGTTTTGGAGAAAGTCGTTTATGGATATGAGTTAGGAATATTGAATAATAATAATCATTCTGACGTCCCAAGATTTATAAAAGGTGGCGTTGATGCCCAAATGTTTGCACTTTGGCCGAGTCCAAGTTCATATCCAACAACTGCTTTTCAACACACTATGGCTATGATTGATTCTTTTCAAAGACAGCTCAATAAATATCCAAGTAAACTGAAACAAGCCAAAAACTCAAAAGAGATTGACAGCTTATCCGGAACAGACAGAGTTGTTGGTGTAATAGCCGTTGAAGGAGGCCATGCAATTGAAAACAGTGTAGATAAATTAAAAGAATTCTATAACCGCGGTGTACGGTATATGACACTGACTTGGAATAACAGTACATCATGGGCAACTGCAGCAGCTGATGGGCAAGCCTTGACAAAAGGATTGTCGGATTTTGGCAGGCAAGTTATTAAATCGATGGATTCACTTGGAATAATTATTGACATTTCACATGTTGGAAAAAAAACAATAGAAGATGTTTTAGAGGTGACAACAAATCCGATTATTGCGAGTCATTCCGGAGTTCGTGCTTTACGGAATCACTATCGAAATCTTTACGATGAACAAATAGTTGCAATCGCTAATTCAGGGGGGGTGATTGGTGTCGTTTTTTATCCATCGTTCTTATCAACTTCATCAACGGTGAGGATTGATACTGTCATCAAACATATCGACTATATAAAAAATCTTGTAGGTATAGACCATGTTGCACTCGGTTCTGATTTTGACGGAATTGAGAAAGTTGTGGTCGGATTGGAAGATGTCAGCAAATTTCCAGATTTAACGATGGCACTGTTAAAAAAGGGATACAGCTTCGAGGATGTAAAGAAAATCCTCGGGGGTAATTTTTTGCGTGTGTTCAAACAAGTTTGTAAATAAAAAAAGAGGTTGAAAATGAAGAGGCGAAAATTATTTATTTTAATTCCAATTCTTTCTTTCTTTCTATTTGCTAATGTAAATCCTGGGTTTTCACAAGACTCAAACGAAATTAAGCAGATACTTAATTCCTTTAAAAAAGCAGATGAAAATTTACAGCATCGGTTAGATGTTCTTGAAAAGAAAATTGATGACGTACTGTGGTATGAACGGGTTGGGGACTATGCATTCATAGATAAAGTTTTTATGACAGGCCCGCCATTGTGGAAAGAAAAAAATCCAACTGGTCAAGGAGCCGGAAATCCAGTAAAATTCTGGTCGTATGTTTTTATTCCGAAGAATATTGATTTCGGTAAGAAGTATCCTCTCATAGTTTTTCCGCACGGCGGAGTTCACGCAGATTTTTCAACTTACTACACTCACATAGTGAAAGAGCTTATTGCACAGCAATACATAATTGTTGCGGCTGAATATAGGGGCAGTACCGGCTATGGCAAATCGCATTATGAAAAAATTGATTACGGCGGATTGGAGATCGAAGATGTTCATGCTTCCAGAAATTTCATGATCAATAATTACAGCTTCGTTGATGAAAATCGTGTCGGTATAATGGGATGGAGTCATGGAGGATTGATTTCACTTATGGCTGTGTTCGATCATCCGAGTGATTATAAAGTTTGTTTCGCTGGCGTGCCCGTATGCGATTTGATTGCTCGAATGGGTTATAAGGATCAATCGTACCGAGATTTATATTCAGTGGACTATCATATCGGTAAACCAGCCGATGAAAATGTCGAAGAATATAAAAAAAGATCGCCCGCTTGGAATGCTCATAAATTGAAAACACCCTTGTTGATTCATACAAACACGAACGATGAGGATGTAAATGTTTTGGAAGTTGAGCATCTGATCAAATCACTTAAATCGGAGGGAAAGAAATTCGAGTATGAAATTTTTGAAAATCTTCCTGGCGGACATTCATTTGATAGAATGGATACCAAAAAAGCCAAAGAGATTAGATTGAAAATTTATAAATTCTTATCAAAATATTTGAGTCCACCGAAAGGCTTCAGTTCAATTAAAGAAATGGACGAAGCTGCTTATAGATAATTACCCAAAGTAAAAGATTCCATCTTTTCCAAGTCGGTTAAGCAAAAAAGATGGAATCTTTCTTTGTCAAACTCTCAATACAATATACTCACTACTTAATACTTTTTATAAATTGCTTGCTTCTTTTCCACCATCAAATCATTCACGTTGGTAAATTTTCCAGATGAAGTTTCGAGCCAGACTTCAGCAAGATATCTTCCGTATTTTTCTTTTCTATCTTTAATAGTTTGAATCTGAATTTTTTTATCAAGAAGAAGCGCACGAAGAAAGTCTCTTGATTTTAAACCTTTATTACGTGAACTACCTCTGAGTTCGGGTGCATCGATTCTCACCAATCTGATTTTTTCATTATTGATCCAGGTACTAAGCCCCAAGTCGATATTTACAGTAATTGTATCGCCGTCGTAAACTCCGGTAACAACAGCTTTGTAATTATAAAGTTGTTTGGTTTGCATGTGACCTCCAATAGTTTTAGTTAATTTGAGAAATTCCACTTCAAATTCAAATCGATTTTTTATTTTGGTACGTCTTTACTTAATTTTGTACAAAATAGAATGAGAGCAAATATGAAAGTAAAAAGAATTGGAATATTAACTGGTGGAGGTGATTGTCCTGGATTGAATGCTGTGATCCGCGGGGTTACAAAACCTGCTCACGAAATGGGCATGACAGTTTTTGGAATAGAAGATGGATTTGAGGGGCTCGTTGAAGGCAAAATGCATGAACTTACGAATAAAGAAGTCTCAGGCATTATTAACCTTGGTGGTACAATTTTAGGTTCATCTAATAAAGGCGATCCTTTCCATTGGCCCGTTGACAAGGGAGATGAAGTAGTGATCGAAGACCATTCAAAGCTCGCACTAAAAAATTATAAAGGATGGGGGCTCGATTGTTTGATTGCAATCGGCGGCGATGGAACCATGCACATCTCAGAAAAACTATCCAAACTCGGAATGAAAGTCATCGGTGTACCAAAAACAATCGATAACGACCTCGAAGGTACTGATTTGACTTTCGGTTACGACTCAGCAGTATTTGCTGCAACAGAAGCAATTGATCGATTGCATACTACAGCTTCTTCGCATCACCGAGTGATGGTGATTGAGTTGATGGGAAGATACGCAGGATGGATCGCTCTCGGTGCAGGCGTTGCTGGTGGTGCCGATGTAATACTAATACCAGAAATACCGTTTAAATGGGAAGATGTGTATAAAAAAGTAATTGAAAGAAGTACACGCGGTAAAAGATTCAGTATAATTTGTGTGGCTGAAGGATCCAAACCTTTTAGAGGAAAAATAGTCGTTAAGGCACAGGATAAGAAGCGGACAGATCCGATTCAATTAGGCGGAATTGGGAATCTTGTCGGCAGAAATATTCAGGAAAATACTGGACTTGAAACTCGAATAACAGTTCTTGGACATTTACAGCGTGGCGGCAGTCCAACACCGTTCGATAGAATTCTTGCAACCCGTTTCGGGACTTATGCAATAGAAATTGCAGCAAAGAAAAAATTTGGCTATATGGTTGCACTTAAAGGAAATGAAATCAAAGCTGTTCGAATAGGAGATGCAATCAAGATGCAAAGATTAGTTCCGCCTGATTGTCAAATGATACGTTCTGCAGTTAAAGTCGGCATCAGTTTTGGCAATGACAGTATAATTGAGTGGAAGTGAAGAATAGGATCAGGTTGAAGAAAAAATGCAGGTAATAGTAGTCCGGTGTTAAAAGAAAATGCCACAAAAACACTAAAGCACAAAACAACTCAAAGAAAAAAACTTGAGGTAAAAAGGAAGGTAAAACAATACGAACCTCTCCCCGAAGAGATCGAACAAATTGGTAAAAAGATTGTTGATGCAGCATATACGATCCATAAAAATCTTGGACCTGGATTATTGGAGAAAATATATGAAATCTGTTTCTGTTATGAATTAGAAAAAAGAGGATTAAAATCATTAAGACAACTTGATATTCCAATCGTGTATGAAGGTATTCAATTTAATGAAGGACTTCGGTTAGATGTCTTGGTTGAAAATAAAGTGATTTGTGAACTAAAAGCTATTGAACAAGTAAATCCAATCTGGGAAGCACAATTATTAAGTCATCTTAAATTAACTAATAAAAAGACTCGGTTATTTAATTAATTTTAACGTTGAAAATATTGGTAAAGGCATCAAAAGATTTATCTTATGACTTTAGTGCAATTTTGTGTTTTGGTGATTTCGTGGCAAAAAATAATTCAACGAAATCCAATATCCCATTAAAAAGTGCTCAGCCTGAACAAATCTGTTCTCATTCTTTACTATCAACTTGCAGCTTTAACTAACTCAATCTTTTTTACAAGTGACTCACGCAGATTATTGTATGAGTCGGCAAAAGCTTTCACTCCATCAATTTCAAGATGAGTCAACAGCTTGTCGAGATTAATATTATGTAGCTGAAGCAAATTAATATCTTGCTTGGCTTTATCCAGATCGTTCTCAATTCCTAAATCGATCTGGCTTCTTTCAAACATCATTTCAAGAGTTACAGGCGGAAGCGTGTTGACAGTATTTTTCGCGAATAACTCATCCACGTAAAGAAGCGGATTGTAAGTCGGATTCTTCGTGCTTGTACTTGCCCAGAGCGGCTGTTGGAGTTTTGCTCCCGTCTTTTTCAAACTGATAAAATCTGAATCGGCGAAAATCTCTTTGAATGATTGATATAGCAAACGTGTGTTGTGTACAGCAGTTTTTCCTAAGAGGTTTGTCAGTTCGGGTTTACCGGAGTTTATCATCTTAACAATTTCATTATCGACTATAGTATCAATTCTGCTCACGAATACACTCGCGACTGAATTTATGTTAGATAAATCTAAGTTCTTCTCGCTTCTTTTTCTTAATCCATTTATGTATGCATTGGCGACTTCTTTGTAGCGCTCAATAGAAAAAATCAGCGTTACGTTTATGTTCAATCCGTTTGCGATTGATTCTTCTATTGCAGGCAATCCCTCTTTTGTTGCCGGGATCTTTATCATAACATTCGGCCGATTGACTTTTCCCCAGATTCGATTTGCTGCGTCAATTGTTTCCTGAGTTTTATTTGCAAGCCGCGGATCAACTTCAATGCTCACAAATCCATTGTTCCCATTCGATCTCTCGAAAACTGGTGTGAAAAGATCACAAGCTCTTTGAATATCATCGATCATCAATTCTTCAATTAATTGATCAGGATTTAGTCCCCTTTTTAATAGTTCTGAAATCGATTCATCGTAATCATTGCTGTTGAGAATTGCTTTTTCAAAAATCGATGGATTTGATGTTACACCAGTGACACCTTGCTCAATCAATCTTTGCAATTCACCGGTTTTTATCATTCCGCGGCTGATATTATCGAGCCAGATACTTTGTCCTAATTTCTGAAGCTTATATAATCTGCTGTTCATTTATTCCCAATGGTTAAAAATTAAATTTACACTTCAAAGATAAGGATAATTAATAAAAATTCTGTGGTTAACTTTCAACCGGGAATTCACAGAAATAAAATCCCTATTGGGCGAGCTTTCGGTTAAAGATTTTTATGTGTCCCGTCACAGTAGGGAGCTTTGTTCGTTTGTTTGCATCGGCACAAAGCGACTTTCTTCTTCTCTTCAAGTGTAAATTCCAGAGGTGTAAAAGACGTCGTCCCGTGTGATCCGTCGCAGAATGGCTGATTTTTTGACAGTCCGTATTGACACCACCAATAAGTACCGGCTTCAAGCTCCAAAATGGCTGGGGATTTTTCGGCGATCGTTGGGTTGTTTATATTTCCTCCTAAATTATTGCAAAAGTTAAAATGCAAAATGGAAAACTACAAATCAAAAATAAAAATTTTACCTAATTATGTTTATTGATTCTTTTTGTTGTCATTTATTTGAGAAATAAGAAAGCGGATTACATAATCTGCACTTTAATTGTGCATTCTTCATTTTACATTGTTAATTATGTTAAAATGTTTTGTATCGTGCGTAAAACTTGTCCGACTTCAACTAACTGCTTTTCACCGGTTGCACGGTACTTAATTTCAACTCGATTGTGGGCAAGATTCTTCTCGCCGACAATTACTTGAATCGGCATTCCGAGCAAATCTGCATCGTTAAATTTGAATCCTGCCGAAACATCATCACGGTCGTCGTAGAGAGTTTCAATATCGCTCTCATTGAACTCATAATAAATTTTATCGGCAGTGGACCGTACGCTTTCATTTTTCATATTAACTCCGAGCAGATGTGCTTTGAATGGAGCAATCTGCTGCGGCCAAATAATCCCTTTAGCATCGTGATTTTGTTCTATCAAGCATGCGACAATTCGCTCAACGCCGATTCCGTAGCTTCCCATTACAATTGGATTTTCCTTTCCGTCAACGTCCAAATATTTTGCACCGAGAGCTTCTGAATATTTAGTTCCGAGTTTAAAAATATGTCCCAACTCAATTGCTTTTACTACTCGCAGCGTCGAACCGCAGTTTGAACATTCATTTCCTGCTTCAACATAATGCAAGTCGAAGAATTTACATTGAGGGATATCACGCACAAAATCAATTCCGCCGATGTGATAATCGTTCTTATTTGCGCCGCTGTACATGTTATTTGCATTTCGAAGCTTTACATCGGCAATAACTCTAAGTTTGGTTTCAATCGGTCCGATTGAGCCTGCATCAGCGCCGGTGATTTCTTTCAATTCATCCGGATGAGCAGGTCGGACTTTACCTCCAAGTGCAGAGAGAAGTTTTGACTCATTCACTTCGTCGTTGCCGAGCATTAAAACCAAAATCGGTTTTTCATTGTGCATATAGACTCTCGATTTTGCACAACGTTCAGTCGGTATTTTCAAAAATTCCGAAAGTTCATCGATCGAGCGAATATTCGGTGTATGTATTTCTTTTAATTTTTCAGAAGTCTTGTCTCTTTGAAATTCGGCAGACTTTGCAGAAGCAACTTCAACGTTTGCAGCGTAATTGCAATTATCGCAAATTGCACATGTGTCCTCGCCGGCATCGGATTCTACCATGAATTCCTGCGAACCGCTTCCCCCCATTGCGCCGCTCGATGCACCGACTTCAAAAAATTTTAATCCGCAAGAGTTAAATATTTTTCTATACGCTTCGGCGTGATACTCGTAGCTCTTATCTAAACCATCGTAGTTTGCATCAAGAGAATAGGAATCTTTCATTAAAAATTGTCTTCCGCGAATTACGCCTGAGCGCGGTCTCGGTTCGTTTCTAAACTTCGTCTGTATCTGATACCAAATCTGCGGCAGGTCACGGTATGATTTCACATTATTCGAAGCAATCTCCGCAATTACTTCTTCGTGCGTTGGCGCCAGAACATAATCCCGGTTTTTTACGTGAAACATCGTATCGCCAAAAGCTTCAACTCTTTCAGTTTGTTCCCAGAGCTCTTTTGGATTTAATGCTGGAAGATGAAATTCCTGTCCACCGATCGCATCCATTTCTCGGCGTATAATGTCTGAAACTTTTTTTATCATCTTATATCCGAGCGGAAGAAAAGAATAAATTCCCGCGCCAAGAGCACGAATCATTCCTGCACGCACCATTAAAATATGGCTTGGAATCACCGCATCAGTGGGAACTTCTTTTAATGTTGGTAAGAATAACTTTGAAATTCGCATAAATATTGAAAAATTTTAACGAAAATAAGAAATCGATTTTGCATTTCAAAAAAACAGAACAGAATTTGTTTGCTCTTCTAACTATTTATTATTAAAATAGTTGCCGAAAATAGTTAAAGCATAAGTTTAGAAGAATTAAATTTGTGCATTGTGAGTTAAAGCTCAATAAGGTAAAATTGTTAGCATTAATAGAACACGAATGACACGGATTATACCAATTACCACGGATAGATTTTGTTCTGAAATGAGTAATTGCATTCATTTGGAATAATGAGTTAATACTTGAGAAACTTGGTTAGAAAAATATTTTCAATCATAATTCTTGTTACTGTCTTTTGCGGTCAATGGGAAACGGCACATTCTCAGAACATCGATGACATGAATAAATTCAGATTAGCTCAAAGCTATGAATCGATCGGCAATCATGAAAAGGCACTTGAGCTTTACCGCGAATTATTTAAGAAAGAACCAAATCAATACCAATACTATGAAGCATTTCTTCGCGGATTGAATCAATTAAAAAAATATGATGAAGCAATTGGAATATTGAAACAAAGACTTCAACTACATCCAAATGATTTTAATCTTTATGGAGAGATAGCCGTAATTTACAACCGGAAAGAAATGGATGACTCGCTGAACTTTTTTGTGAAAAGAGGCATTGATCTCGATCCCAAAAATCCGATGGCTTATAAATTCATATCAAATACATTGATTCAAAATCGGTTGTTTGAAAAATCTATTGATGTGCTAGAGAAAGGAAAAAAAGCAACAGCCGACTACTTGATGTTTTCAATTGACTTGATATCAGTTCATGCAATTCTTATGAATTACAGAGCAGCGTGTATTGAAATGGTTGAGCTTCTAAAAATTGATCAAAATCAATCTGGATTTGTCCAGAGCAAACTGGCAAGCTTTTTCAATAAGCTTGATGCATTAAAAACATCAATTCAAATATTTGAAACTGCACCGAAAGATAATCTTGCCGCGATGAGAATACTTTCTTGGTTATATTTTCAAGCGAAGGAATTTACAAAAGCGTTTGATGCAGCTTGGAAGATTGACCATCTCAGTAACTCAAAAGGGTACGAGATACTTTCTTTTGCCGATAGGGCATACAAAGAAAAGGAATTGGCTCAAGCTATAAGTGCATATGAATACCTACTTAGAGAATATTCTGACTCAAAAGATCTACGCGCCTTTTCGATCATCGGATTAGCTCGTTCCAATGAGGAAAAATTTACATTAGAAGCGGAACAAATCACTGGCAAATGGAAAAAGTATCGACGGCCGGTTAGTACTGATAACCAAACAGCAAAGCATGCAATTGATTTTTATAGTGTGGTCATAAAAGATTTTCCAGCTTCAAATTTAATTGCTGAAGCCTTATTCAAAGCTGGTCGAATCAATTTTGAATATTTTTTTGATATCCAGTCAGCTGAACCGCTGTTAAAGCAAGTTATTGATTACTACCCACTAAGTGAATTTCATGCAAAAGCGTTATTGCTTTTAGCTGAAATTGAGAAAATCCGAGAAAATTATTCTCAAGCGGAAAATTACTTTACACAAGTACGAATTTCGCCGCGTGCAAGTGAGAATGAGAGATTTTACAGTGATTATAAAATTGCCGAATTGCTTATACTTAAAGGACTGGTAGATTCAGCAAAGAATAAATTAATTCAATTAAGTAAAAATAATCTTCTCGATGTTACAAATGATGTACTTGAATTATTGATTTTAATTCAAGAGAATGAAGACAATAATAATGTATTAAATTTTATTAAAGCTCAGCAATTAATTGATCAAAAGAAGTTTTCAGAAGCTGTTGAGTCCTTTGAGAAGCTTTCGCGAGGTGATGACGGATTGAATATCACGAACTTATCTAGATTTGAAATCGCTGAACTTAAAATTTTATTTAACGACTATTCAAATGCCTTGGCTCAGCTTGTCTATATTGTTGATCAAAAGGATAAAACTATCTTTGGAGATAGAGCTCTATTTAGGCAAACCGAGATTTATCTGTATGGAATAAAAGATTCAATTAAAACAATTCAATTTTTGGAAAAATTGCTTGTAGATTATCCACAATCTTTACTAATTACAGAAGCAAGAAAAATTATAAATAGAATAAAAGAAAATAATTTATAAAAGTTTAAAAGAGAATTAATATGGCAGACAAAAAGAACACAAAAATCGTAAAATGCTCATTCTGCGGCAGAGAAGGGCATGAAGTAGGAAGCATGATCGCAGGGCATGATGTTTATATTTGCGATCTTTGTATCGGCAGCTCTGTTGACATTTTACGAAATAATGCAGATACACTTTCACCAAAAGTGCGAAAGGATGCGATCTTAACGCCGGAATTGATAAAACAAACATTAGATGAACATGTAATTGGACAAGACCGTGCGAAGAAAGTTTTGGCAGTCGCAGTATATAATCATTATAAAAGAATTCAATCGACTTCGACGTTTTTAGATTTTGATGAAGTTGAAATCGAGAAGAGTAATATTTTATTAATCGGTCCAACTGGTGTTGGAAAGACTCTGCTTGCCCAGACGCTTGCAAAAATTCTCGATGTTCCATTTGCAATAGCCGATGCGACTACGTTAACCGAAGCTGGATATGTCGGCGATGATGTTGAAACTGTTCTTGTTCATTTGCTGCAGGCTGCCGATTACAATCTTGAAAAAGCCCAAAAGGGAATAGTGTACATTGATGAATTAGATAAGATCTCAAGAAAAAGTGAAAGTACATCGATTACACGAGATGTTTCAGGCGAAGGAGTGCAACAGGCACTTTTAAAAATTTTAGAAGGAACCGTGGCTGGTGTACCTCCCAAGGGAGGTAGAAAACATCCAGAGCAGCCGCTTATCAATGTGAATACGAAAAACATCCTATTTATTTGCGGTGGTGCGTTTGAAGGAATTGAAAAAATTGTAGCTGCTCGTACTAACAAAAGCAAAGTCGGTTTTGGAGCTGAGATTCGAGGAAGCCGCGATATTTCAAATGATGAATTGCTTAATTTAATTCAGCCTGATGATCTTTTGAAATTCGGATTAATTCCAGAACTTATCGGGCGATTACCAGTGATTGCTCCGCTTCATTCATTGAGCTTGGATGCTTTGAAAGAAATTCTTACTCAACCGCGAAATGCAATATTAAAACAATTCAAAAAACTTTTTTCGCTCGAGAATATTGAACTCGAATTTGAACCAAAAGCTCTTGACTCAATTGTCAAAAAAGCGCAAGAAAGAAGGACCGGAGCAAGAGCACTCAGAAGTATTGTTGAAGATTTTATGTTGGATGTTATGTATCATCTACCATCCAGAAAAAATATTGAAAAATGTTTAATCACTGAATCTACGGTAGTAAATTATGATGAACCGGTTTTTATAAGCAAATCTCCAAAGGACGAAACTAAAATTTCTAAAAAGGAAATCCAGGCTTCTGGGAAATGATTAAAACAATATTAGTTTTAATAATTATCAAGCTATTTCCTCTGAGCATTTTATTTGGACAGGGGAAAATTTTTATTCCAATGGATTTAAAACAATCCGATCATCTAAAAGCTTATGGGATCGCATATGCAGCATTAGTCAAAGGACTTCAAGTAGATTGGCTTCTCAATTATCGCGGTGGATCATTCGTGTTGGATGCAAATGATGAAATTTTATCCCAATGTAGAATTAGAGGTGTAAATTTTAATCAAATTAGCGGAGTAGACGCGGCAAACATTTACAATGAAGTTCAGTCCGAAAACAACAACATGGATGTCGTTCGATTAGAAAAAGAACCGAAGATTGCAGTTTATGTTCCTCCTGAATTTAATCCGTGGGATGATGCTGTAACTCTTGCTCTTGACTATGCCCAAATTCCCTACGATAAAATTTGGAATGATGAAATACTAAGAGGAGAACTTCCTAAATACGATTGGATTCACTTGCATCATGAAGATTTCACCGGGCAGTATGGAAAATTTTATGCGAGTTTTGCTAACACGCAATGGTACATCGAACAGCAGATAACCTACGAGAATAATGCAAAGAAAAACGGTTACAGAAAAGTGAGCGAAATGATGCGAGATGTTTCATTAAACATTAAAAGTTATGTTGCAAATGGTGGATTTCTTCTTGCAATGTGTTCTGCCACTGATTCATATGATATTGCCCTTGCAGCAAAGAATGTTGATATCTGTGATAAGATGTTTGATGGTGATCCACCGGATCAAAATGCACAAAGCAAATTAGATTATTCGCAAACTATTGCGTTTACAGATTTCAAGCTTGAGATGAATCCATACGTATATGAATATTCCGATATTGATATTCAGCCTGCAGAAATAGGTAATTTTGAAAATGATTATTTCACATTGTTTGATTTTTCCGCGAAATATGATCCAGTACCAACTATGTTGACTCAAAATCATGTAAACGTAATTCGTGGTTTCATGGGACAGACAACAGCATTCCGAGAGATCTTGATTAAAAAGAATGTCACTGTGATGGGTAAACGAGACGGAACTAATCAAATAAAATATATTCGTGGTGATTTTGGACGCGGGACGTTTTGTTTTCTCGGAGGACACGATCCAGAAGATTATCAGCATCAAGTTGGAGATCCGCCGACCGAACTAACACTTCACAAGAATTCACCTGGATACAGACTTATTCTAAATAACGTTCTATTTCCGGCGGCAAAAAAGAAAAAACAGAAAACATAATCTCTAAGTATATATGCAAACAGTTAAGATTAAAGGTTCAGAAAAAACATATTCAATTGGAAAAGTTCTTTGTGTGGGTAAGAATTATCTTGAGCATGCGAAGGAACTTGGCGATGCAGTTCCCGATAAGCCGGTAATATTCATGAAACCGGCTTCGTCTATTATTTTTTCAGGAGAAAAAATATCACACCCGAAATTTTCAACCTCACTCCACTTTGAGACTGAATTAGTTCTGATTGTCGGAAAAACTTGCAAGGAAGTTTCAAAATCCCAAGCAATGGATTTCATTGCTGGGTATTCAGTCGGATTGGATATGACCTTACGCGACATTCAATCACAGTTGAAAAAAAATGGACATCCTTGGGAAATGTCCAAATGTTTTGACACATCAACTGTTTTAGGTGAATTTGTTTCGACGGCTGAAATTGATGATCCGAATAATTTGTCCATAAAGCTTTGGGTAAATAATGTCATGCGGCAAAATGATAATACTTCGAGTATGATTTATAACGTTGAATCCATTTTCGAATATCTTTCTACTTACTTTACTCTTGAAGAAGGAGATATTATTTTTACGGGAACTCCTCCGGGAGTAGGCGAAGTAAAAATCGGTGATAAGCTAAAAGCAGAGATTGAAAGTGTGTCGACTATTTTTACTGAAATTGCTTGATTGCAAAAATTGAAAACGAAATATTTGACTAAATAAATGTCTTCATTACTTATTCATATAAGAAATTATCATGAGTAAAAAAACAATTTACGGTTTGATTGCGGTAATTGGATTAGTTGTTGTACTCGCAACAACCTTTTATCTCATCAGTACGTTTAAAGCACTTGACGACCAATTAGAAGCTGAGTCGAGAGTTATAGACCTCCCCCCAATTCATATTACGAGGACAGACTCTTCAGATTATATATTCCCACTTGACTCGACAGCATATCTAACATCGACTTTCTGTGAATTTCGTGAAACTCACCATCATGGAGGAATAGATTTAGGAACTAACAATTTAACCGGGCAGCCAGTATTTGCTTCAAGAGATGGATTTGTTAAAAGAATTTCACTCTCTCCGTTCGGATATGGAAAAGTTATTTACATGCAGCATCCAGATTCTTTCATAACTGTATATGCTCATCTCGAAAACTTCGAACCCAAGTTAAACAAATTCGTTCGGGACAAACAGCTTTCCACACTTTCACAAAATATTGACCATGAGCTCGATTCCGATGCCTTTATCTTTCGGAAAGGAGAAGTTATAGGATTTGCCGGCGAATCCGGATCCGGTACGCCGCATCTGCATTTTGAAATCCGAGAACCAAATGGGAATCGGTTAAATCCATTGTCATTTCCAAATGTGAAGATTGCACTTATTGATACAATTTCACCAAGTTTTGAATTGGTGAAAATCGTTCCTGTAGGATATGATAGTAGAATCGACTTGGATATAAATGAAAAAGTCTTGTACGACAATCAGGGGAAAAAACCCGTTCAAGCTTATACGCATCTAAATGGAAAAGCAGGAATTTTAGTGAAAATATCTGATCGCTCACACGCTAAAGGAACAAATGATTTTGGGATTAAAAAAATCAGAATGAGTTTGAACGATCAAGCGAATCTGATTTATTCTATAAACTTTGAAAAAATTGAAAACGACCGCTTAAGAAAAATATTCTTTACGCGCGATCATTATGAATTCTACTTAAATAAGCAGGTAGTTTACAAGCTTTTTGACGAGTATGGGGAAAACATTAACTTTTATCCAAATGGAAGCGATGGAATTTTAGATTCCAAAAAGCTTGATAAAGGCATGAACACAATTTATCTAACTGCATACGATAATTACGATAATAAAACCTCTTTAGTTTTTGGGTTATATGTTACCGACGATATGCCAACTGCCGATTGGTCCATCAATGCAACTCAAATTAGTATAAAAAGCTCTCTACCAATTTCAAAGTTTGCATATAGTTTCTTTGATTCAAAAGGAAAAGTTCTAGATTCAAATGAGATGAAAAATCTCTATACAACGGAAGTGAAACTACCGAATAGAAAGTATGAATGGCTCTCTGTAAAAATAACAAATCATGGATTTGAGAATCCTCAATCATTGCTTATTGGCAGTAATGGAGATAGCATTAGCAATGTCGAAAATGTAACATTGAAATATTTTCATCAAAGTTGCTTACTGCAATTCAACTCAAAAAACGTTTTAGATTCAAAAACAGAAATTCTTGTGGAGGCAAACGACCAGGAATTTCGGTATCCGGTTTCCAATTCGGGAAAAAATAGTTATTCATCATTGATTGATGTAAATCCAAATATTTATGGTGGTGTAAATTTTTATCTTAATAACAACAATCAAAAAAGTCTTTTAATGAAGGGGAACTTTCTTTCTTTCGATAAAGACAGCATCACTATCAAAACTTATGATGATAAATTCCTAGTAACTATTCCTGTGGGAGCTTTCTATCATCCAATATTTGCAAAATTGAATTACGAAAAAAATGAAATATCTTTCTATCCCAAAAATATTTTAATAAAGTCACCAATCAGAGTGGAGAGCATATCTCCAGATAAAAAAAATATTCGCTACGGTGTTAATCGTCTAAGTGAATGGAAAGATATTTCCTCCCAAACTATAAATGGGAAGATGGTGGGCTATATACATTCTAGTTTGGGTGACATAAAATTAATTTCTGACAATACACCACCGGAAATTCTTGATTGGCGAATTTTAAGAAAAGGGAACTTGAATACATCAATGGGAGAATATTCTACAACAGCAGAGGTACCTATTTTTGTTTTTAAAGTGCGTGATGTTGGATTCGGTATTGATTTCTCTGCTATTGAAGTTTTTGTGAATGGAGTTCGGGCGCTTGCTGAATACGATCCAGATATCTCATCATTCTTTATTATTATTGATAGGCTTGCTGAAAAGGGAAAAAATAACATTACAATTCGCTTGAGAGATCACGGGCAAAATCTTACAGAAAAAATTATACATTTCTAACTCTTGCTTAAATCACTTGTTCAAGCTTTGCAAAGATTTTTTTAAAAGTATTTCGACAGATAAATCTTCGTTCTTGATTTCACTTAGAGCTGAACGAATTGCTTTTTCAGCAATTTGCTTTTGGTAACCGAGAGTAACGAGTGCATGGTATGCTTGAATTCTTATATCCTCACCAACGGAAATTTTTTGTTCAAATTCAGATGGAAGTTTTGCAAGCTTATCTTTAAGTTCCACAATCAGCCGCTCGGCAGTTTTTTTCCCAATTCCGGGAATACTAGTCAGTGCAGAGATATTTCCATGAGAGATGAAATCTATTAGTTCACTGGGGATTATTCGTGATAATACTCCCTGTGCAACTTTAGGACCAATCCCACTGACCGAGATTAATAACTCGAACATTTGTTTTTCTAATTCATCACTAAACCCATAAAGATAAAATGCATCTTCACGCGGAATTAGGATCGCATACAGTTTAACCTCCGAGTTTACTTCAGGAAGCTTTTCAAATGTGTTGAGAGAAATATTCACGGAATATCCTATCCCATTGGATTCGATTACTACTCTCGTTGGATTTTTTTGAACAACATGACCTTTAATAAATGAGATCATAGAATCTTTCTGAAATTATTTTTTGAGTATTAATTGAGGATTCGCTTCAATAAATGCTTTCCAATCTTTATGTCTTTTCACAGGAGATGATAATTTTTGAAAATGACAAAGAGCCACAGCAATCGCATCAGTTTCGTCAAGTTTAGTTTTTTTTTGTTTCAATTTTAATAGATGATTTACCATATACATCACTTGCTGCTTTGAAGCTGCTCCATTACCAACAACTGATTTTTTTATTTCTCGAGGAGAGTACTCAGCCGTCGGAATTTGAAAATGAATTGCGGCTAGGATCGATACACCCCTTGCGTGACCTATTTTTAAAGCCGATTGGGCATTCTTGCCATAAAACGCACTTTCAATCGCAAATTCATCCGGCAAATACTTTTGGATAATTTTTGCGAGTTCATTGTATATCAATTCAAGTCTTAACGGGAGCTTAGATTTTTTTGCACTCTTAATGACTCCTGATGCAATTAAGGAAATTTCGGATCTTTCTGCTTCGATTATTCCGTAACCGGTTGTTAATGTGCCAGGATCGACGCCGAGTATTATCATTTATTAATAACTGTAAAAATTGAATCTTTGATGGATTAAAATACAAAATTCAGACTAAAAAATTGATAATAAATAAAAACCCAACTTTAAGGAGTGTTGGGTTTATTAAATAAACATTAAAAAGTTATTACTCAAAAGAATAAAACGCTTCTACTCCTCAATTATATCCGCATTCGTATAGACATTTTGGACGTCGTCATTATCTTCTAATGCTTCCAGCAGTTTAATCGCACCTGAATTGTCATTTCCGCTAATGGTAACAAGATTCTTTGGAATCATCTGGAGTGATGCACTCTCCAAATTTAAGTTCATCTCTTGAAGTGCTTTTCTTACTTTATCAAAATTTTCCAATGAAGTTTGAATTTCAAAATAGTCTGATTCTATTGTCATATCCTCCGCACCGGCTTCGAGTACGAGCAGCATCAATTCATCTTCGGTCAATTGAGCTTTATCGAGTGTGATAATTCCCTTTCGATCGAACATCCAATTTACACTGCCGTTTTCTGCAAGTCTGCCATTGTGTTTTGAAAACAAATGTCTTACTTCCGAAACAGTTCGATTTTTATTATCTGTGACTGTCTCGATTAAAATTGCAACTCCGCCAGGACCGTAACCTTCATAAGTAATCTCTTCATAGTTAACTCCTTCTAGCTCGCCTGTGGCTTTTTTAATTGCTCGGTCAATATTATCAGCAGGCATGTTTGCGGTTTTAGCAGCATCAACTGCAAGTCGAAGTCTTGGATTCCCATCTGGATTTCCACCACCGTTGCGGGCAGCGATTGTAATTTCTTTAATCAATTTAGTGAATAGTTTTCCTCGTTTTGAATCGGTAGCAGCTTTTTTTCTTTTAATAGTTGACCATTTTGAATGCCCTGACATTATAAACTCCTAATTATTTTCTTCCGATAATCTTAAATCTTTTAATTTGAACTGTGGAAATGAATTGCCATTTTTTGAAACTGTATCTATCGAATAGACAATATCGATTTTATTGTTAATCATATCTAACTCCTCGCTGAAATGTCCCATATCAAATCCGATAACGTCAAAAACGCTTGATCCATTTTGTTTAACTCTAAAAAGCAAATGATTATTTCCAACGATGCGGAGATTTGGAAGTACTTCAACTTGTTCACTCAAAAATACTGGCTTCATGTTCTGGGGACCAAATGGAGCAAATTGTTCTAATATCCTTAAAAATTTTGGAGTGAGTTCATTAAGTTCAATTACAGCATCAATTTTAAGTGCCGGCGTAAGCATTTCGTTAGTGATTTCATCACGCGTAACATTTAGAAATTTTTCCTTAAACTCGTCCAATTTATCTGTAGAAATTGAAACTCCAGCCGCGGCTTTATGTCCGCCGAATTGGAGAAGTGAATCTTCACACTTTTTTATGGCGTCGTAAATATTAAAGTCTGCAATGCTTCTTGCCGAACCTTTAACTACTCCTTCGACCGTAGTTAACATGATTGATGGTCTGTAATATTTTTCTACAAGCCGCGATGCAACTATTCCAATTACACCTGCATGCCAGTCTTCCTTGTGAAGAACAATCGCTTTATCCTTAGCAAAGTCGATTTTACTTTCAACTATTGCTGCTGCCTGGTTGAAAGTTTCTTCATCTATTTTTCTTCTTTCGCGGTTTTCTAATTCAAGAATTTCTGCGAACTCAGCAGCGGAATCAAAATCCTTTGCAATCAATAAATCAATCGCTCGCTGCGCATCACCGAGTCTTCCGACAGCATTAATCCGCGGAGCAATTCCGAAAACAATATTTGTACTGTTTATATTGCCGATAGTTAATCCAGCTTTTTCTATAATTGCTTTAAATCCAGGCCGAGGATCATTGTTAAGCCGTTCTAATCCGAATTTTACTAATATTCTATTTTCACCGGTTAAAGGAACAATATCCGCCGCACCAGATACAGCCACAAAATCCAAATATTTACCCGGAAGCTCTCTCATACCAATTGACATTGAAATGCCTTCAATCAATTTGAAAGTTACACCGCAGCCTGATAAATATTTATATGGATATTTGCAATTCGGTTTTAGAGGATCTAATACTGCGACTGCATCTGGAATAATGCTCAATGGTTCGTGATGATCGCAGATAATTAAATCGATATTTAGTGATTTTGCAAATTCAGTCTCTTCGATTGCAGTTATTCCGCAATCAACCGATATCAATAAACTCGCACCAAGCTTAACCGCATCTTCAATGCCTGCAGGTGAGATTCCGTAACCTTCTTTTAATCTATTTGGAATGTAAATTGTGGCATCGCCGCCTATTTCCCGCAGAAATAAATAGAGCATTGATGCTGCATTTGTTCCATCAACATCATAGTCTCCGTAGATAAGAATTTTCTCATTATTGGTAAGAGATTTAATGATTCTTTTAACTGCGGCTTCCATCCCATCCATTTCAAATGGATCGTGGAGATCTGTTGACTCCGGACGAAAAAATAGTTTCGCTTTTTTGAAAGTATCAATTTCTCTTGAAATTAAAATTTGAGCTAAAACAGGACTAATATTCAGCTCGTCGGATAATATTCCGCGAGTGAATGTCTCTTTGAACTCAGATATTTTCCAGCGTTTCTGTATCATTGGGAAATTTTAGGAGAGAAGCGAGCGAAAAGTAAGCCGAATTCTGTTTCCCGAAAATCCTACGAAAATCGGGACGGTAATCATTTATCTAGTTTCATCGTCGCCAATGAAATCGAGCGGTCTACCCGGAAGTGAAAGCGAAAGCGAGCAACCTCGCAGAAATATGTTCGAACCGAATCATTTTTCTTCCTTCCTTATTTGACCTTACTCCCGATAGGGTTTACCTGGTTCCATCAAAAACTTTGATAGAATCTCGCTCGCAAAAACTCTGCAGAACGAAACCCCTGACATTACTGTCAGAGCGGTAGGCTCTTACCCTGCCTTTTCACCCTTACCCGATAAAAATCGGGGCGGTATTTTTTCTGCGGCACTTTCCGTAGCCAATTGTTTATACCCGCCACAGCATAAAAATCTTAGGGCGGATCAATTGACCCCCTGAAGTTATCAGGTATCGTGCTCTGTGGAGTTCGGACTTTCCTTCCTGCATAAATGCAGAACGATTACCTTTATTTTCGATCATTTCTCTCAATATTTTTTCAAAAACTTATTGTAAATAATTTCAGCACTTTGATGAGAGATTGTCAAAGCTGAATCAGATTGTATTCAAAAATTCAAAAATCAAAATGAATGGATGGAATTAATTCCATCTCTCCACCGTGATTAAAATATAAGAAAAGATTTGTACAAAATCCTCTGATTTCTGTAATTATAATTGAATACGAGTTAGTTTTATTGTCCAAGACGATATAAAGAGAAATAATTGAACGTTTATTGTTACTGATTTTTTTTGTTAAGAATCAAAACTCAACCCCTGTTTCCCCTTCTCTTTCCAAGAGAAGGGGAACTGAAGTCCAAAGGACTCCTTCGGAGGGGACGAGTTGAAGTATCTGTTCTTTTCAAGCAACTGTAATTTAAAAATGTCTAATCGTGATATTAGAATTTATTGGGCAGATTAATAAGAGAAGAGAATAAGTTTGAACAGTTTATGTAAGAAGTAGCTTTTTTAATCGCTATAATGAAGAGAATTCCAATTGAGACAGCTTAATTCTATTTATCTATAGAGAGGAACGATTTAAGTTTGATAAGAATTGAGCTAACATTTTCAACTATTTCTTCATTAGAAAATCTGATTACTCTTAAACCTAAGTCATTTAGAATTTCTGTTCTCTCTGAATCCTCTTGCAATCTGTAATCATGGTATTTTCCATCAAGTTCAATTATTAGCTTATCTGAATGACAAAAGAAATCAGCGACAAAGAATGTCTCTTTACCTGTTCTATCATGGAAAATTGGATATTGCCTGTAAAACTTCTTTCCGTAGAATTGTTTGTTGCGAACTTTTTCCCAAAAAATTCTTTCTGCTTTGGTAGAATTTTTTCTTAGTTCTCTACAGACAATTTTGGCACTTTCTACTAACTTTGTTTTACTATTTAAGCTCATAGTGACCCTCTCTTGCCAAAGGCATCTTTCGGGAAAATCTCTCTATTAATAAGGGAGAGACTTATAATCAATATAAAACATTTCATTTGCATTTCTGTCAAGATGTTAAATGTAATGACATCACTACTAACAAGTCCTTCCCTTTGTAAGGGAAGGATTAGGAAGAGTTTGCCTTGCATCTGAAAACTCCCTCTAAAAAGAGAGAGACGTTATTTTTAATATAAAACATTCTAATCATATCTTCTGTCAGATATAAAATGTAATGACATTACTACCAATAAGTCCTTCCCTTGTAAGGGAAGGATTAGGATGGGTTCACATAAGTTCTAATCACTCCACAACCCTCTTAACCAACCTATCAATCTCCTTCATCTCTTCTGCAAGATGTTTCTTTATATCAAGACGGAGTCTGCCGAGACGGGTGGCAGTTAGTTCTTTTTTCGGTGGATTATCCTCCAAATATTTTGCTGCTCTTTTGTGTGCTGACTTACTTAATTCTGCAAGATGTAAATGTATTTCATTGCTTTCATCAAATCTGGGGAAGTATATGTCGAGTATCTTTTTATGAACGTCCCGTGCACCGAATAAACCTTTGGATTGAAAATCCTTCATAAGTTCATTGGGAATTTTTGAGTTCAATATTGCAGTTAAATAGTATGCTTCAACTGGGTTCTTTGTAAAATAAACATAAGCTTTTGTGTCAATAAAGAATTCAAAATCTAAGTTATTTCTATTTACAACGGTAGCATTCGCATCTTTCGCAGATGAATTGTAAATAACTATATGTTCAGCATTCAAATTCTAACTTAAGAGCTTATTATGATAGTTCAGGTAATCAATTGCGGTCAACTCTTTGTTTGCCGCTGTCTTATAAACTTCCCAAAATCTTTCTGCATTTTGAAACCACTTTGACGCATTAAGAAATCCTTCTTCTCTCAATTCATCGGCAGTGAATAACTTTATATCCTTTGTCCCTGCCTCAGTTTTATTAACCAACATCGGTAAAACAATTAAATCAGGTTTTAAAAGTGCGAAAGGTAATATACTTTTTGCAAGAGCAGTTCTAAATAAAAACTGGCTTTCTATCTTTCCATTTATATCAACTAGGTTCCATGGTTTCTTTGCTTCTTTTTTTGATGAGGCAGAAGTCTGAATATTTATTATTCTATCATCCCAATCAGACGGAAATTCCTGAGTTAATTCAATAAAATAAAAATTCCGTGGAGTTATTTCTGCTCCTCGTTTAAATAATTTTTTATATGGATTTCCTTCTTTACTTGAACCAGATTTCTTATTTGAAAACGCTGTTGATTTTCCTTGTTTTCTTAAATACCAATTTACTTCAACCTCAACTAATTCTTTTGCATCTGCAAGTTTACAATTATGGGTATTTAAATTGCCAATAAAAGTCCTACCAGACAATCCTTTACTTGAGATTCGTCTTTGTTTGTCTGCTTTCTGCACAAAGAAAACGCAACTTGGAACTCTGAATAGTGGTTTAACATCTTTCAAGTCCCAAAGGTTTACTATCCTGTAACCTTTTGATTTTCCTGTTCTTGAATTATTATGATGATCGGCGCTGAAAAAGCTTCTTGGCAAGACAAATGCTAGATGAGAATTATCTTTTAGAAAGTAGCTGCTGCAATATGATAAAAAGATAGCTGCAATTTCTAGATTAGTAAAATTCTTAACTTCATCAGGCTTAACATCATACTTATCCGCAAGAGTATTAAGTATGCTTTGATAGTCTTCATTCCTGATTGAACTGTAAGTAAACCATGGCGGATTTCCGATTATATAATCAAACTTGCCAGCGAGGAAATACGGTTTGTAAAGATTCTGCACAATAAACTTCCAGATGCTGTCTCTTCCTTTATCTTTAACGGCTTTTAATCCCGTATAAATTTTATAGAAGCTTTCTATTACTTGTTTGTTAGCTCCCGATTTATTTCCATTATTTGCAAAATGCTTTCTGAAAATGTTTTCAAATACTTCTTCCGATTCTTTTCTCTTACCCAAAGTTTGCTCTGCCAAGTCATCGCATACTCCGAGAGCTTCGTCGAAAAGCTTAACGTCGTCTAGAATCTGAGTGGTTAAATGATAATTTTCTTTATCAATGTTTAAAATAAATTCATTGCCGAAAAGGTTTTGAACTCCTTCGGGTGCAAGAAGTGTCTTTGCAAGAATTATGTTAAGATAAACGGGCTTTTTAGCGTTTATGATTTCCTTGCCAAGTGCAAGCAGTAAAGTTGTTTTGGCTATCTGGACACTAAGCGGGTGAATATCAATTCCATAAATCTGTTCATTCAACTCTTCAACGCTAACATCTGGATTTAGCTCTTTAATTCTGTGAATAGCTGCTCTTAAAAAGGAACCGCTTCCGCAAGCAGGGTCGAGTATTTTATCTGTTTTGCCTGGTCAGTTGGACGTAAATTCAAACTCTTTTACAATTCTTTCGCAAAGCCAATCGGGAGTGTAATATTCGCCAAGCGAATGTCGTGTATCAATATCGATTAACTCTTGATAAACGCCTTTGAGAATATCTTCATCAACATTTTCGAATTCAAAATTGGAAATTTCCTGAGCAATAAGCCGAAATGCTTTTTTGAGATTGTTGAAACTTCTCTCGGAATTGACCCAATGAAAGAAGTCGTTATCAACAAAATTCCGAATATTATACCTGCGGAAAATTGTGCCGTCAAGAATTCCTTTCAGTTCAGAATCGTCAATAAAATCATCATTGGAAACAACACTATAAGCGAGCATCTTTGAAAAGATGCTGAGGTAAGTATGAATTAAAAATATATTATCGTGTGCATCGAATCCGCCATAAGCTATACTTAAGAATTTATTCCATTGCTCAAACGAAACTTGCACTTCACCAAACTTCTTCGCTTCATAAAACCATTTGCTTAATTCGCGGAACGACTCGATAAAAATATTGCTCTGGTATCCAAATGCTTCTTCAATTCTTTTAAGAGTTGCTTTTTGCTTTTCTTCCTTGAATAGAAAACGATCAAT
Organism: Ignavibacteria bacterium; assembly: GCA_016873845.1. NCBI lineage: Bacteria > Pseudomonadati > Ignavibacteriota > Ignavibacteria > Ignavibacteria bacterium. The sequence continues at coordinate 4,644 of VGVX01000027.1, read as the reverse complement.
CCAGTAATAAAATTCTTCTGCATTTTTTTCAGTTAAAATAAATGAAGCATTTTTGACTTCATTCAAAATTAGTTCGTGTTCCTGCAAATCCTCCATTTTTTCCAGACAAGAAACATCTGGAGCGAAAACTTTCCAGCTAATGAAATCAGAGGCAATTAAAGTAAAATTATAGTCTTCACCTGATCTAAGCTGCCCTAATAAATATCCTGCAAGCTGTTCTTTGGCATGGTTTAGGGTGAGACTAAGATTATTCTCAAATTCAATAATTATATGATTGAATAGAGTATCAGCACTCCCTCTATGAATTTTATCTTTTCTGGGGATGTTAAGAATTGTTTTTTCAGAACCAAGTGTAATAATATCAATAAGTTTCAGAATTTCTTTATCTTGAGAGTAAAGACGATTTAATAGGTCTTTGAATGCTTCCTTCTTCGTTGCTTCTTTGTTAGCATTCTTTACCTTTATAAGGTATGATTTAATTAATTCTTCATTAGCGGCTTTCATTTGAACTCAAAAATGTCTAACACCCTAAATTTGAACATAACTTGGGATTAAAACTTATTTCATCTTAAAACCAATCGACAACTGGTCGCAGATTTGAGCCGTAATAAGGGAACTCTTCTAAAAAACAATTATTCTATTAATCAGTTAGAATCAAAAGTCGATTTTTCAATTTCACTCGAGACTAAAATTCTACCGCAGGATTCGCATGTATAAAGTCTATCGTTTCGACGAATTTCTAACTGCTTCTGAGATGAAACCGATGCAAAACATCCGTCGCAAGCATTTCTCCGAATCGGGACAATTGCTCTTCCTTTTGCCTCGCGAATACGATTGTAATAGCTCAAATCACCTTTACTGATTTTTGAAACCACAGCTTCCTTTTTTGAGAGAAGTGCATTCCGTTCTTTTTCAGTTTTTTTATCTATCTCTCCGAGTTCTTTCGACTTATCCTTAATCTCTTCTTTGATCTTTCCAATTTCTGGTTCAAGCTCTTCTATTTCTTGGGCACTTCTTCTGCTCAAATCAGCAAGTGAGTTATTCTCCTCCTCAAGTTTTGTGATCATCTCAGAAGTATGATCGATCTCCTTCATTAAAGCATCATACTCCCGGTTTGTTTTAATCTGGAGCAATTGTGCTTTATATTTTTTCAGGTTCGCCTTTGAAAGAGCAACTTCCTCATCGTTTTCCTCACGTTTCTTCTGCGAATCAACTCGCTGCTGTTTTCTTTCTTCAACTTTTTCGGAAAGTTCTTTAAATCTTTCTTCGAGCAATCTTAATTCTCTTGGCAGGTCGCCTCGTAATTCTTCCAACTTATCGAGTTCATTATCAACTTGCTGAACTTGCCAAAGTGATTTTAATCGTTTCTGCAATTTATTTATTCTCCTGTATTTTTATAAAACTCTTATTTTATTTTCTTGTTGATAATAAATTTCAACTGGTACTTTAACATTTTGTGATTTGAAAAATTTCTCTAATTTATTCTTGAATACCTCCAATATCACTGCCTCTGAATAATAATGATCAACATCAATAAGAACGATTTCGTCTTCATAATCTTGAAAAGTGTGGTACTTAACATCAGAAGTTACGAATGCATCACATTTTTTCGCAATTGCAGATTGAATCAGATCCGAACCGCTGCCTCCGCAAACTCCAACTTTTTGAATAGGTTTTAATTTTCCACGAGTCCATTTTACAGATGGAGCGTTTAAGGATGTTTTAACTTTTCGAATAAATTTTTCAGTTTCGACTTGCTTGTCTAAAATGCCGAAGGCACCATATCCAAAATTGACATTTTTGTTTTCAAGCGGGTAGATATCATAAGCAGGTTCTTCGTAAGGGTGAGATTCGTGAAGGGCTTTAAGAAGAGCATTTAGTTTCCATTTCTCGAAGATCATTTCTAATTTTACTTCAGCAACTTTTTCAAGTTTCCCTTTTTTGCCTACACTTGGATTTGATAATTCAGAACCTCTGAAAGTCCCAATTCCTTCAGTTTGAAAACTGCAGTTGGAATATTCGCCAATCAATCCAGCCCCTGCAGTTGATAAGCTTGTTAAAACAGTTTCAAGATTTTTTTGAGGTACAAAAGTAACAATCTTATACTGTGTCTGAGGAATATTTTCGATAAAGTCGATTCCTTTTAGTCCCAACTTCTGAGCAAGAGCAAAGCTCACACCATCTTTAGTGAAGTCGAGATTTGTATGAGCAGAATAAAGAGTTATTTCGTGTTTGATAAGATTCTTAATTAGCTGATTTCGCTTTACACCAAAATCAAGATTCTTAAGGGGATTAAAGATCAGTGGATGATGAGATATGATTAAATTTGCCGAATTTCGAACTGCTTTCTTAAAAACTTGGTCATCCACATCGAGAACTAAAAGGATGGCATCAATCGAGACGTCTCGTGAGCCGATTTGAAGTCCAGCATTATCCTTATCCCAGGAAATTTGCTTGGGCGCCCATGATTCAATGAAATTAATTACATCGAGTATCTTCATATTAAGTCAAAAAAAAATGCACTTCAAAGGAAGTGCATTTTTTAAGTTCCAAATTAGTCGCTTTCTCGTGAAATAGGAGTATTTCCAGATATTCTATCGCCTCCGTTTCAATACCTTATTAACACAAGCAATATATCATAATTATTTCGCTCTGTCAAGTTCTTCAACGAAGTCGAGTTTACTCAATAAAAGTCGAGTTTATTTGACGAAGTTAAGCTCACTTTTTGGTTGAAAATTCCTTACTTCTTCTAATAAAACTTCAACAATTTCTTCCTCTTTTATCTTTTTTATGACTTCCCCTTTTCTATATAAAATCGCGACACCTTTTCCTGCGGCAATTCCGATGTCTGCTTCACTTGCTTCACCGGGTCCATTTACAACACAACCCAAAAGAGCAACTTTTATTGGTTTTTTGATGTCTTTTACGGCTTCTTCAAGTTTATTCGTTATTGTGAAAAGATCGACTTCCAGTCTGCCGCAAGTTGGACATGCAATTATCTCAACATTTCTGCTCGCAAGTCCAAGAGAACGCAAAATTTCCTTGCCGACTTCAACTTCCTTCACTGGGTCATCGGTTAAAGAAACTCGGATCGTATCTCCAATCCCCTCAGCAAGCAATGTCCCGATTCCAACAGCGGATTTTATTGTTCCAACTCGAGTTGTCCCGGCTTCAGTCACTCCGAGGTGAAGCGGATAATCTGTTCGTTCTGCAATTAATCTGTAAGCATCGATCATTAATTTGACATCAGTCGATTTAACTGAAATTGCAATATCTTGGAAATCATATTTTTCGCAAATATGGGCATGTCTCATTGCACTCTCAAATAGTGCTTCTGCTGTTGGATAGCCATGTTTTTGTAGAATATCTTCTTCGAGTGAACCAGAATTAACACCAATTCGAATTGGAATTTTTTTCTGTTTTGCTTTCAGAAGCACTTCTTTTATTCTCTCTTCAGAACCAATGTTGCCGGGATTAATCCGTACCTTAGCAACACCCGCATCCATCGATTGAAGTGCGAAGATGTGATTGAAATGAATATCCGCAACAATAGGGATTTTAGACCTGGAGACAATTTCTTTCATAGCTGCGGATGCCTCTTTGTCGTTTACGGTCACACGAATAATATCGCAGCCGGCTTCTTCAGCATCCTTTATCTGATTAACGGTTGCTTCAACATCCGAAGTTTTAGTTTTTGTCATTGTCTGTACCGAGATCGGTGAATCACCTCCAATTGGTACACCGCCAACTAATATTTTTCTTGATTTTCTTCTCGTCATATTTTGGTATTGCCTTAACTTCGTTTCAATTTCTGTTCGATTATATTTGCAAATTCTACGGCAGCTTCTGGTCCTGATGCTGTGATGATCCTATTATCAATTTCAATGTCGTTAGAACCGATGTTAGCACCTAACTCTTTGATTATTTCTTTATCCGAGGCATACGCAGCAGTCTTTATCCCGACTAACAATTTTGCATGTGCTAAAATTCCAACTGCACTGCAAATGGCACAGATCAATTTCTTACTTTTATTGAAATCGAATAGTTTTCTATGAAGCAATTTATTGTTCCATAGCTCTTTTGAGCCAGTCCCGCCAACAAGAACAATAGCATTAAAATTTATTGGATTTAAATTGGGTAGTATAATTTCAGGTTTAACTCGCAAACCATATTGCCCGATGGAAAGAATGTTAGTCGTTCCAGCAATAAAGACTCTGATTCCTGCTGATTCTAAAATTCTTTTCGGGATTAGAAATTCTTGATCATGGAAATTGCTCTCCGCAATTACGAAAACAACTTTTTTCTCTTCAATTTTACTCATCGTTGAAACTAAGTTATGAAGACGCCATTGCAAATTCAATTAATACATTTTTACGTATAACGAAAGTTAGTCCTAGCTGAAAGAGTTGAAAATCCATTTTTTGAGTGAAAAATCAAATAATTTCTGATTGACATTATTTAACACTATGACTATTATTGCGGCAACAAAAAAAAAGGAGGTTACGTGAAAAAACTACTAACAGTAGTACTTTTTTTAGTCGCATTAGTCAACCTTACATTTGCAGGTGGTTTTCAAACAGGCACTCAAAACGCACGTGCAATGGGAATGGGACATGCCTTCGTTGGAATGGCTTCTGATGCGTC
>VGVX01000026.1 GCA_016873845.1 Ignavibacteria bacterium | reverse complement strand
TGATTCTGATGATGTTAAGAGTGTTGTAAAAGATATCGCTTTGTTAAAAACTTTGTTTAAGAATATGATGGAGAAAGAAGCACCTAAATATCTTTCACTTATCAAAGGCACTTATGACGATAAAGATGCTGATATACTGATCAGTCATTTCAAAGATAAATCAAAACGCAAGGAATTCTTTAAATACTACAAAGAACTTGAAATGCTTTACGAAATAATTTCACCAGATGCATTTCTAAGACCTTTCATAGACACCTATAAAACATTAACTCAAATTTATTATATCGTCCGTAATGCCTTTGCAAATAGAATTTATGTTGATAAAGAATTTCAGCGAAAGACTGTGGAGCTAGTTAAAGAAAATATTGATATAAATATTTTAGGCACTGGAACTGAGTTCGTAGGATTAGATAAAGCAACCATCGAAGCAATAAAAGAAAATAAAGCACCTGAGAATGTTAAAGTTATAAATCTTGTAAAGAGCATAGATAAAATTGCAGAAAGAGAAAGTGACGATCTAGTTATAATCTCATTGAAAGAGAAAGCTCATCAGATACAAGAAGACTATGAAGATAGAATAATCACTACAGAAGAAGCACTCGATAAACTAAAAGGAATTTTAGATGGCATAAGCGAGAAAGAAGAAAAGCAGAAACAGAAAGGATTAGATGATTTAGAATATTTTCTATCTGAAAAATTAAATGAATCCGGGATTAAGAATTCAGATGAAACAGCTAAGAAATTCAAAACAGCTTTTACTGAATTTCCCAACTGGAATAAAAGTGAAGCATCAGCAAGAGAATTAAGACTAAAATTATATGGTATTTTATTAGACGAAATAGATGATATAGACAAAGCAAATGCATTGATAGATCACTTGTTTAACCTATTTATAAGAGCTAATGAGCAGAACTAAAAGACAGATTAATACTTGGGTAAATAAAGCCGAATTTAAGAAAAGGGTAGTCAAATATGCCAAGGAGATAGATATCCCTTTAAAGAGCATTTCTGTGCGTCCTATGAGCCGTAAATGGGCTTCCTGCTCAACTGCTGGTAATCTCAGCTTCAATGCAGAACTCTTAGACATGCCTAAAAAACTAGGTGAGTACGTCATTGTCCACGAGTTATTGCACTTCCACGTTCCTAATCATGGTAAACTCTGGAAAAGTCTGATGAGAGCTTATTTAGGAAATTATGAACGATTGGGGAAGAAATTAAAATCATTGAAAATTGACAGATAATAGTCATAGTTCGGTGGCAAAGATATAGCAATTTGAAATGGTCGTAATAAATTATAAAATAAATATTTCTTTACTCACGTGTAATTTTGAAAATAATTATTACTACTTTTGCAATAAAAGTTTTAAATCAGAGTCATGTTAATGTTTGCTAAATCAATTGTTTAAAAGTTTCATCTTACATAAAGACCAAACCAATATCCTTGCATCGTCAAATCGAGGTCATAATGCAATTCGTTGATTACTTTATAATATTTCTTTATTTCTTAATTAGTTTCGCTATCGCGATTTATTACTCTAAACGAGCCAGTGGAAGTACAAATGAGTTTTTTCTATCAGGAAGAAACTTGCCGTGGTATTTAGCAGGACTTTCAATGGTTGCAACAACATTCGCTGCCGATACTCCCCTTGCAGTTACGGAATTGGTTGCAAAGAATGGAATTTCCGGAAATTGGATTTGGTGGAATTTTGTTTTCGGCGGATTGTTGACTGTCTTTTTCTTTGCGCGACTTTGGCGTCGAGCTGGAATTATGACCGAAGTCGAATTTGCGGAAATCAGATATTCAGGGAAACCAGCTATGTTTCTCCGCGGTTTCCGTGCTCTATACCTTGGAGTGCTAATGAACATTATTATTATGGGCTGGGTGAATAAAGCTATGATTTCGATTTTAACTGGTATGTTTGGAATCGACGAGGGAACTGTAATATTTTATGTTTTTGGTTGTATGATCTTAGTGGCAATTTATTCCGCGCTTTCAGGATTGTGGGGAGTAGTTATTACAGATGCATTTCAATTTATAATTGCAATGGTGGGCTGTATAATATTGGCAATTTTGGTTTTAGACGCACCTCAAGTCGGAGGGATTTCTGGTCTTCAAGAAAAACTTCCTCCCTTTGTTTTTGAGTTTTTTCCCAGAGTGACAGGTGAAGTTTCAAGTTTTGGAACAGCATTCGCTTTGACTTCAGCATCGTTTCTCGCATACATTGGAATTCAATGGTGGGCATCGTGGTATCCAGGTGCAGAACCTGGCGGAGGTGGATATGTTGCACAGCGAATGATGTCAGCAAAAAACGAAAAGCATTCTCTCTTTGCAACGCTGTTTTTTCAGATTGCACATTACGCATTACGTCCTTGGCCATGGATAATAGTTGGATTGTGTGCTCTGGTTTTGTACCCTGAACTTGGACCGGAAAATGCTGGAATGGGTTATATCTATGCGATGAAAGATTTTTTGCCGGTTGGTTTAAAGGGATTATTGGTCGCTGCATTTTTTGCCGCGTATATGAGTACAATTGCAACTCAGCTCAACTGGGGCTCGTCATACGTAATGAATGATTTTTATAGACGCTTTATCAAAAAGACTGAATCGGAAAAGCATTATGTACTTGTGTCAAGAGTTACAACTCTGATGTTGATGCTGGTCTCAGTAATCGTTACACTCTTTATCACACGAATTTCCGGTGCGTGGGAATTTATTTTGGAATGTGGTGCGGGAGTTGGACTTGTACTTATCCTCCGATGGTTTTGGTGGAGAATAAATGCCTGGAGTGAAATTTCAGCTATGATTACTCCTTTCATTGCGTATCCAATTGTAAAATATTACGAAATAAGTTTTCCATTTTCACTTTTCTATCTTGTTGGAGTAACGACTGTAGTCTGGCTTGCAGTTACATTTATAACAAAGCCAACTGATGAAGAAAAGCTGAAGTCTTTCTATAGATTAATTCATCCAGGAGGAATTTTATGGAAAAAAATTTCACTTCAATTACCAGATGTTATAAGTGATAAAGGATTTGCTGGAATGTTTCTGAATTGGATTTTTGGAGTTGCATTGGTTTATTCAATGCTGTTTGGAATTGGTAGTTTGATTTTTGCCGATTATTTCAATGCTCTTTTATATTTTTTGATCGTCTTAATCTCAATAACACTAATTTATAAAAATATTAGTGCTGCAACCGGTAAAATGTTTTAGCATTTAGTTTGGAAGTATATATAAAATAAATATTTTCTCTCTATGAGCATCTTGAACACTTTGCTATTATTAGCTATAATGCAATAGAAAAATTAAATTCTTTCAATGTTTAAATTACTTTCAAAAATAGACGTCAAAAAAAATCCAACACTGAGAATTTTAGTTGTACTTTCAACAATAGTTCTAATTTCATTCTTCTTCCCGACCGGTGAATCGATTGAGTTTGAGGTGAAGGTAGGAGATGTGTGGAATTCCAAAGATTTGATTGCCCCATTTACGTTCCCTGTACTGAAAGATAAAGCCGAGTTCGAAAGGGAACTTGAAGCCGCAGAAAAATCAGTTCACCTAGTTTTTGAAGAGCATGACTCAATTGAAGTCAAATTCATCGACGAAATTGACAGTTTAAATCGTTTGTTAACAAAAGAACTAAGAAGAAATAGTGAACGTGGAGATGTTAGCATTGATTCCATTGCGCCTTATTTTCAAAATCATTTCTCTCAAGAAGAACTAAATACTTTAATCAATTCAGTATCTTTAAGTAAAATCAGTTCAATATTTTCGGAAGTTAAAAAAACAGTTCGAATGGCCTATCAGGTTGGATTGCTTGATATTCAGAAGAGCGAAATTCTCAAAGATAGTATAACAATTCGCTCAGAAAATATTGAACGCGTTTATTCAAAACTTAAATATTTTGATATCTCAAATGTCGAAACCATTGTAAACGGAGTTGTTAAATCATTAAACGATCTTTCAATAGAAGAAAAAGCAATTACAGTTAAACTTGCAAAATCATTTATAACTCCGAATGTCATATTCAATTCAGAATTCACAAATCAAAATGTTGAACTCAGCAAATCAAAAGTTTCTCGAAATATTGATATCGTTGCTGAAAATGAAAAAATCGTAGCGAAGCATGATAGAATTACTCCGCAAATAAAACGGAAAATAGAATCATATAAAATATTGAAGCTGCAGCGAGCTGGTAAACTAAATGTGTATGCCCAATCTCTTGGAAAGATGGGACACATTGCCATGATTCTCGCGATTCTAGCGATCTATTCATATCTCTTCCGCAAGAAAATTTTTAATGACAACAGTAAAATATTATTAATTAGTATAATAATAATTCTCATATCAGTTTTAGCATTTCTTACTGTCAAAATTGAGGTTGACGCTCCGCTTCAGTATTTGATTTTAGTCCCAGTTGCATCCATGTTGCTCACGATAATTTTTGATTCGCGTGTAGGATTTTATGGTACTGTTGTAATCTCGTTGATTATCGCTGGAATCAGGGGAAACGATTATACAATTGCGGTTATTAGTTTGGTGGCTGGAGCTTTAGCCGCCTATTCGGTTCGTGATATTCGCAGTCGGAGTCAAATATTCCGTTCGATGATGTTCATATTCATTGGATACCTTGTTGGCATACTTTCACTTGGGCTTGAGAGATTCATTGAATGGGAAGTACTCGGTACAGAACTGACTTTTGCATTAGTGAACGCGGCATTCTCCCCAGTTTTAACTTATGGGCTTCTAATTTTCTTCGAACGAACATTCAATGTTACAACAGATTTAACATTAGTCGAATTACTCGATTTTAATCATCCGCTTCTTCAAACATTACAAACTAGGGCTCCAGGGACATATCATCACTCTGTTGCGATAAGCTCTTTAGCTGAATCTGCAGCAAAATCGATTGGTGCTAATCCAGTTTTAGCAAAAGTTGGAGCAATGTATCATGACATCGGAAAATCGGCAGATCCAAATTATTTTGTTGAAAATACTTCGGATGAAAGGAGTGATCACGATCAGCTTGATCCTGCTGAAAGCGCTGACATAATTATTAAACATGTTGAAGAAGGGATTGAACTGGGTAGAAAGCATGATCTTCCAAAAGAAGTGATCGATTTTATTCCTCAGCATCATGGAACAACAACTGCACAATATTTTCTTACTTTGGCAAAGAAAACCCAGAAAAAGGTTAATGAAGATTTATTCCGTTATCCAGGTCCAAAACCCCAAAAAAAAGAAACGGGAATAGTGATGCTAGCCGATGCAGTTGAATCTGTCTCGAGAACACTCGAAGATCCAAACCGCGATGAGTTGGAAGAAATTATTGATAAAATAATTCGCACCCGATTTACAGAACGACAGCTTGATGAATGTGATTTGACAATGAAAGACCTTACAAATATTAAAGAGAGCTTTTTAAATATTTTAAGTGGAATTTATCATCAGCGAATTGATTACCCGACAGAAAAACAGAACTAAATCTGCAATCAGATAAATGAACCACCTCAACAAGCTGCTCGATGAGTATATAGTTTTTCTGCGAGTTGAAAAGGGCTTATCAAGAAATTCACAGAATTCATATAACATTGATCTAAGTAGATTTATTCAATTTTTAGAAAATTATTCTATCGACGATTATGACTCATTAGAGTCAGATGTGATTCTTAAGTATTTTACACTCTTGAAAAATCTCGAACTGTCCAATCGTACAATCGGTAGAAATTTTTCGGCACTGAGAGGTTTTTTCAAATATTTGAGTTCTAATGATTATATCACAAGTAATCCCCTCGCCAAGTTTAAGCCGCCAAAAATTGAAAAAAAACTTCCTGTTGTACTGACTCAAAACGAAATTGAAAAAATTCTACAGGGTCCCAATGTAAAAACTATTCTTGGACTGCGAGATAGGGCAATGTTGGAATTCTCCTATGCAACCGGTACAAGAGTCTCGGAATTAATTAATATTAAAAAGACAGATTTATTTTTCAGCGATGGGATAGTTAGAGTATTGGGAAAGGGTTCTAAAGAACGCTTCATTCCTATCGGCAGTCACGCAATTCGCTGGACTGAAGAATATTTAGTTAAATCTAGAATCGTTCTAATTAAACAGAGTAAATCAGGAAATTTCTTATTTCTAAATAACCGAGGCAGCAAATTGACCCGGATGGGCTTTTGGAAAATTTTCAAGAGTTATATAGAAAAAACAAATATCAAAAAGTCAGTTCACCCTCACTCGATCCGGCATTCATTTGCAACACATTTATTAGAAGGAGGTGCGGATTTGCGAAGCGTGCAAGAATTGCTTGGACACAGCGATATATCAACAACTCAGATTTATACGCACATAGATAGAGAATTTTTGAAAGAAGTCCACAAAACTTTTCATCCGAGAGGATAGTGTCTTTACAAATTATTTTCCTGTATAATTGTACGAAATAAATTAGTAGTTAGTATTGTCTATTCAATAATGAGAAATTAAAGTTAATGAGTGAGATAGAAATTGATGTGAGATTAGTGATGTTCCTAATATCACTTCCAATATTTTTTCTTTCTTTAGCAATTCACGAGTACGCTCATGCTTTTAGTGCCTTTAAATTAGGAGATGATACTGCGAAGAGTGCAGGAAGATTAACTTTAAATCCATTTAAACACATTGATTTGATAGGAACAGTATTAATGCCGATTGCCGCTTATGCTTCTGGATTCGCATTGATCGGATGGGCTAAACCAGTCCCAGTTAATCCGAATTCTTTTGCAAATAAAAGACTTGGTGATGGAATCGTCTCATTCGTCGGACCTCTTTCGAATCTGATTGTTGCATTAACACTTTTTTCTGTGATTCTCTTTTTTCCTTCATCCTCAGTTTTTGAATTCAGTAACAGTACAATCACTTCCCACGATCTGCTATGGTATGGTGTGTTCTTAAATGTCTTCTTGGGATTCTTTAATTTGCTTCCAATTCCTCCGCTTGATGGCGTGCATATTTTGCATTCTATTTTTTATAATAAATACACAGAAAAATATGCTAATGTTGGATTCATTGGTTCTTTTATTTTGCTGATTTTCATTTACAGTCCATTTTGGAAGTATTTTATATCGACAGTAAATTCAACAATGAATTGGCTAATAAGAATTTCAAACAGTATGCTGTAAAATTAATTTCATAAACTTAATCATCAGCTGAACTTCTATCTATAATCTCGTCTCTTTTGAAAATCTAAATTAGTAATTGGAGGAAGCTCTCTGCTTGACTCTTTACATTTTCGATATTCCCAGATTTTTGCATATAGTGCCATTGTATAAATTGATGAAAAGAGAGCAAGGATAAATCCTTGGAATCCGTCTTTATAACCTCTGTTCGAAAAGAAAAGTCTAATAAAAGCTCCAATCGGATTCACAACAAGATGATACCAGCGAACTTTTTTGTTTTTAGGATCTGAGAATTTATTCGAAACATGGAGAGATGTGTAATAATTAATTCTCTGCAGATAATCATACAAAGTATGATATGTGTAATGATATAAAAGTCCTTGTAATTTAGCTGCCTTAGTTTTTGCACGAAAAAATCCATGTACTTCAGCATGAACTGCCGACACGGAATCTTTTCTAAAAAATCTTAGTTGATAATCTGGATACCAGCCGCTGTGCTCGATCCATTTTCCAAGAAAAAATACTTTTCTAGGAATTTCAAATGCAGAAATAGAATGTTCTTTTGCGGTTAAAATTGATTCAATTTCTTCTCTAAGCTCTTTAGAGATTTCTTCATCAGCATCAATTACAAAAACCCAATCATTTATCGTTTGATTAATTCCAAACTCGACTTGCCTTGATGATCCAGGATACTCACGTTGGATAATTTTCACGTTAAATTTACTCGCTAATTCAATCGTTCGGTCTGTACTAAAAGAATCAATTAAAATAATTTCATCAGCCCACTTTGCGCTTTCAAGACATCGTGAGATATTTTTTTCTTCATTAAAGGTGGTAATTACTAAGCTAAGAGGTTTTCTCATGTAAGTTTCTTGTTTTATTCGTAATACGTTTTCAATCAGTATGCTAAATTACAGTGCAACTTTATAACAATTATACAGATTTTCAACCGAAATATAGCTTATGTTTTATAAAATGGATTGTTTATTTTTGGGTGTTTATATGCAGATTTTGTTAAATAAAGGTATTTAATGAATAAAACCAGACTCAATAGACGCAAAGTTTATTTTCGAGTTATCAAATACGTAAAACCATATTGGCGTCATTTGATAGGTGTATTACTGACGACAATATTTTTCACTATTTTCAGCGGGCTCTCCATTTATTTAACAATCCCGTTGCTGGAAACTTTATTTCAAACCGAAATTCAAGCTGAGAATTCTAATCTTTCAACCGTCGAATTGAATCTGAAGCCGAAAGCAGAAACTTCCGGTTCAGGATTTTTATCTAGTATTAAGGATGAACTCTCAGGTGTGATGTTTTCGTTTATAGATAAACCTTCAAAAAGGGAATCGTTATTCAGAATATGTTTGATAATTGTACTCGCATTTTTATTCAAGGCAATATTTGGTTATGCTCAATCTTATTTAATGGCTTATGTTGAACAGGGATTTATTCGTGACTTAAGAAATCAAACTTTTGCTCATCTAAACAAATTATCGTTGAGATATTTTACTAATGAACGTATCGGAAATTTAATTTCTCGGATCACAAACGATATAACTATGATAAATACTGGCATTTCAGCGAGTTTTGTTACTTTGGCAAAAGAACCACTTTTGCTTATTGTTTTTCTTTTGCTTGCACTTGCAATAAGCTGGCAGTTGACAATTCTTTCGTTAGTTGTAATGCCATTTTCTTTGGTAATAATCAGTTGGCTCGGTGTTAAACTTTATAAACAGAGTTATTTGCTTCAGGCAAAAATGGCAGACCTCACTTCATTCCTTCAAGAGAAGATCTATGGAACGAAAATCGTAAAAGCGTTCAACATGGAAAATAGAGAGAATGAAAACTTCTTTTCACTTACTAATCATTTTTTCAAAATAATTCTTAAAATCACGCGAATCAGAAATATCGCTTCTCCTGTTACGGAGTTTTTAAGTATTGTCGCAGGAGTATTAATTATTTGGTATGGCGGGATTCAGGTTCTTGAGTCACAGACATTAAAGGCAAGTGAGTTTCTAGGATTCCTTTTCATAATATTTCAAATTATGCCGCCAATTAAAGAATTGAGCAATGTAGCTAATCGTTTGCAAGAATCAACTGCTGCTGCATCAAGAGTTTTTGAGGTAATTGATGAACCAGTTTCCGTTACAAGCTCACCGAGCAGTAAACCATTTAATGAGTTTGAAGATAAAATAGTTTTTGACAATGTATCGTTTTACTATGAAAAAAATCATGTTGACATTTTAAATAATATTGATTTTCAAGTTAATCGTGGAGAAGTAATTGCGCTCGTTGGTCCAAGCGGGGCTGGAAAAACAACTCTCGTTGACCTTCTTACAAGATTCTATGATGTTACATCAGGGGCAATTTTAATTGATGGAATAGATATTCGAGATTACGATTTGAAATCACTGCGGGATCACATTGGAATTGTAACTCAAGATTCAATTCTTTTTAATGACTCAATTAGAAACAACATTAGTTATGGTTTCGAAAATCCATTAGATGAAGAAATAATCGAAGCAGCGAAAGCAGCGAACGCAAATGAATTCATTACTAAACTTCATATGGGGTATGAGACAGTAATTGGTGAACGCGGGTTAAAATTATCCGGCGGTCAGCGCCAAAGACTTTCAATTGCCAGAGCTTTATTGAAAAATCCACCAATCATGATTTTTGATGAAGCTACTTCAGCATTAGACAGTGAGTCTGAGATTCTTGTGCAAGAAGCAATTGAGAGGATGATGAAGAATCGTACAACATTTGTTATTGCTCATAGATTGAGCACTGTTAGAAAAGCAAATAAAATAATCGTAATAGATAAAGGAAAAATTGTTCAAATCGGCAGGCACAATGAGTTAATTTCTGATACAACAGGTCTATACAATCGTCTTTACACATTGCAATTCATGATGGATGAGGAGTCCGAATGACTTTAACTCGTGAAAGAATAATTCAGATAATTGATAGAATTGGTTTCGTGTTTTTATTTATTTTTGCTGCAAGCTTGACAACGTCGATTTTTGTAAATCAAATCGGTTATTTTGGAGCGTTAATAACTTTATTGGTAAAATTCTTATATCAAAAAAGTTTAGATAAAAAATCTACCGGACTTGAATCATTATTTATTGCTTTGATAATTACTGAATTAATTTCCGCAATTTTATCAGAGAACAGCTCGCAATCATTTCACAATGCATTTAAGCGCGCGATCCTTTTACCTGTGATATATTTGCCGTCGTATTATCTTCATAATGAAAAAAGATTTAAAAGGTTTTTCTTTGCGTTTTTAGCAGTCGCATGTCTTGGAATGTTAATATATTTATTTTTTGCTTACCGTCATTATATCGAGCAGATTTATGTACGCGAATCGAAAGGTCCATCGCCGTTTCAGTATGTGATGACTGCAGGTGGACTGATGAGCATTGTAACAATTATAATGTTCGGATTCCTGCTGCAAAAAAATTTAAGCTTGAAATATAAACTTTTGACTCTTGTTGGAATTTCAATTTCGATAGCAGGTTTGCTTTCAAGCTATACCCGCGCAGCATGGGTTGGAACCGCAGCAGGAGTAATTTTTTTGCTAATTTTGAATCGAAATTGGCTGCTGATAGGAATATTAGCTGCTGGTATAGTAACATTCTTTTTATCAATAAGTAGTCGCAGTACGTTGTTAAGTTACGATCTAACTCACGGTGAAAAAAGCTTCGAGTATGAAACTGATGGGAGGGCATATTCATTTGCAGGATTTGGTGAATATTTGCTGATAGCCGATTACGATCAAGGAGTTTTATTCGGAAAATTGAATGAAGGAAAGTTCGAATTAATAAGTAAATACGAAACCAATTCCCCTGCAATTTCGGTAAATATATTAGATCAAACTGCAATTGTCTTATTGTTAAATTCTGAATTTCTTTTTTACAAAGTTGATGCTTCCGGACTTGAGTTGATAGAACCTTTTATATCTCCTGGCAGGGTAACTTCGTATAGTATTCGTGATTCATTAATGTTTGTATCTGAGTACGAAGATGGTTATTCGATAGTAAATATCAAAAAACCGGAAGAAGTTTCACTTCTAAGCTCTGGAAAACTTCCTGAAAAGAAAAAGGTTGCTCTTTCCAATGTGATAGTCAAAGATAATTTCGTTTATTTCACCTGTCCAGAAATTGGACTGTTGATCTATGATTTTTCAGATTTAAGCTCTCCATTAAAGCTAAGTGAGTATACATCGGATGGAGATCCTAATGCAATGGTTCTCTATAAAAACTTACTTTATCTAGGAGATGGAAAATATGGAATTCGGGTAATTGATATTTCAAACCGAAATAATCCAAAACTATTAAGCACGATCAAGCTTGACGGAAGCGTCGGCGGATTGAGAGTCGAAAATAATTATTTATGGGCAAGTGATTTTATTGGAAACTTATACCAGATAAATATTGAAAACCTCACTCAGCCAATAATTAAAAAATTTGTTTCTTTGGAAGGTAGAATCACTTCCTTTGAAATAAACCATGATGAAGTTTTGATAACCAAATTAAAGCGAAGCCGTTTCAGTTCAATTTTTGATCCTTACCATTCCTCCAACATTGAGCGAATGAATCAGTTTCAAGTCGGATGGTCAGTATTCAAAGATAATCCAATTTTTGGCATTGGAAATATTGACCTCAATGAAATTTACAAGAGATACCGTGACAAGACAGACAAATATTCTTACGGGCATCTTCATAATAATTATTTACACATGTTGGCAATTCTTGGAATTATTGGATTTATAATTTATATCTACATTCTCATAAAAGTTTTTATTATCCACTTGAAGAGTTATCAGCAATGTGTTAAGAATGAATTCTATCGATCTGTCTCAAGCGGATTATTTGCTGCTTTTATCGGAGCATGCGTCAGCGGTTTATTCGAATATAATTTTGGTGATCATGAAATCGTTACAATGTTTTGGCTGCTTGCTGGCTTAAACATTTCGATTCGAAAATTGGTGAGAGTTCAACAATGACAATTTCAGCTTGTATAACCGCATTCAACGAAGAACTCAATATTCAAAAAACATTGAAAAGTCTTAACTGGGTTAATGAGATCATTTTTGTCGATTGCGAAAGCTCAGACCGCACTGCGGAAATCGCTCAAAAATATAATTGTAAAATATTTTCACAGCCGAATAATTCTAATCTCAACGTAAATAAGAATTTTGGATTTTCCAAAGCATCATCAGATTGGATTCTATGTCTAGACGCTGATGAAGTAATTCCGCAAGAATTAAAACTTGAGATTCAAGCTTTAATGAAGAAAAGTATAGTCGAGCATGGTTTTTTTCTTAAGCGAAAAAATAATTATTTCGGAAAGTTTCTGATGCATGGAGGGAATTATCCTGATAAGCAGCTTAGGCTTTTTAGAAATGGTTTTGGTAAATTTCCGGCAAAGCATGTTCATGAAAGATTGAAGGTTCAGGGAAAAATTGGAATCCTGACCGAACCATTTGAGCATTATCCCTATCGAGACATAAAACAATACGTCGAGAAGCTCAATTTTTATACAACCTTTGAAAGTGTGTACAGATATAACGGAGGTCAGAGGTTTTCAGCTAATAATTTTTTTATGGTTTTATTCTCTGCTTTCATTAGATTTTTAAGAAGATATTTTTTCAAATTAGGTTTCCTTGATGGATTTCAAGGTTTTGCTGCAGCTTTTTTTGATTATGTAAGTCAAATGTTAATTCAAATTAAATTATGGGAGGTATGCCGAAATGACAGAAATGGCTGAAAAGAAAATACACCAAGCAATGTTTTTGCAATTGATACTCCAATATCAGACTACTGCAATGATTGGAATGGGTAAAATAAAAAACCCAATGACAGATAAAATCGAACGTGAAATGGATCATGCAAAATTTTCAATAGATATGCTTGATATGTTAAAAAGTAAAACAAATGGCAATCTGGAAAGTGATGAAGAAAAATTCTTAGACCAAATTCTAAGAGACCTCAAATTGAACTACGTTGAAGAGAGCGGCAAAGATAAAACTTCTTCTAAAAGCGAAAATGATAAAACCGAAACCAAGAGCGCTGATTTTGAGGGAGAAAAAAGTGCAGAATAAAATATTGAAGCTTGGTATAATTGCAAACATCAATAAATCCGAGATTAAAGATAGTGTTGTCGAATTCGTCGCTAATAATATTGATACCTATAAATTCATACTAAGCCGATATGCGTATAAATTTCTTGAGAAACCGCTAAAAGATAAGAGACTTCTTAAAAAGATAAAATCTGTGAATGAAGACAATTTCAGAAATAAAATTGACTATTTGTTGTCGTTCGGCGGTGATGGAACTATGCTTTACAGCGCAAGCGTAGCCGTTAAAGCAGATGCTCCTCTTATTGGAGTGAATTTTGGAAAGCTTGGATTTCTTGCTGATGTGAATTATTCTGAATTGAATCAGCTGCTTAGCAAACTTCGTAAAAATGATTATAAGCTTGATGAGAGAATTCTTCTTAAAGGTGAAATATCATCACCAAATAAAAAGAAGTTTTTCGCTCTGAATGATATTGTGATTGAAAAAGGAGGATGGTCAAGAATTATTGAGATCAATACATGGGTGAATATGAAATTCTTGACAACTTTTCGTTCTGACGGATTGATCATTAGTACACCTACTGGTTCCACAGCATATTCTTTATCAAGCGGGGGACCGATTCTACTTCCAGATTCGAATGTAATCGTATTAAGCCCGATTTGTCCACATACACTAACCGTGCGCCCAGTCGTGATTCCAAGCGACTGCGAAATACTTATTGAAGCAAAATCTTCTTATAAAACTGTCATGATTAATTGCGATGGTCAGCAAGTCTTTAAATTAAGACCACCAGTGAAATTAAAAATTAGTAAAGCGAAAGAATCTCTAAAGTTAATAAAAAAGAAAAATTCGGATCACTTCCAAACTCTCAGAGAAAAACTGATGTGGGGAATGGATGTGAGAGAAAATATTTAGAATTTATATTTCATTTGAATTGGAGTTGAGTGTGAAAAATTATTTTATCCTATCCTTCTTAATCGTGTTTTCATTGCATGGATATTCCCAAACAGTAAATCAAGTAATAACTGATGAACGTTCCGGTAAACCAATGCTTCGGGGATTATGCACTTCTGAAGTTCTAAAATCTGACACATCCTTTTCTTGGTGGTTTGAATCAGAATATGAAAACTACGTACCTAACGATTCGGTTATACGGTACATCATTTTGAAAGATGTTCAAATATCTATTGTAATGGGTACTTGGTGCGGCGATACGCGGAAACAGCTTCCACGTTTTATAAAGCTACTCGATCAATTGGAATTTGATAAAAATAACTTAACGATGTATGCGGTAGATAGGAAAAAGAAAGCTGAAGGAATAGATATCGATTATTTTGTAATTGAACGTGTACCAACATTCATTTTCTATAAAAACAACTTTGAGCTGGGAAGAATAATTGAAACACCAAATGTTTCGCTTGAAGGGGATATGATGAATATTTTAAGTGATATGGAAAAGAAGTAAATGGAAAATTACTTTTAAAAATGTTGAACCGAGCTCTAAATCATTTTCACACTTTGATTTTTAATATTTGATTTGTCTTCCTCTTACTCTTCAATGAGTACAGGAAGATTGATCCCTTCAAAATTATCCATCTCAAACGAAGGAATATCATTTCTATATTCTGCTGATTTTACATCAGGATAAACAAACGTTTCGTATTTGTAATTTCTTAACACTACTTTTTCATCGTCTTGATGCAAAACATATTGTGGAAGAATAGGAATTTTTCCTCCGCCTCCAGGTGCATCAATAACATAGTGAGGAATTGCCAAACCAGAAGTATGACCTCTGAGCTTATCCATAATTTCAAGTCCGACTTTGATCGGTGTACGAAAATGATTCGCACCTTTTGTCAAGTCTGCTTGGTAGAGATAATATGGACGCACACGCATTGCCAATAATTTACGGAACAACTCTTTAATGATTTCTGGATTGTCATTTACACCGCGCATTAATACACATTGATTGCCAATTGGAATTCCAGCGTCAGCTAAGAGTTCGCAGGCTTTTCTACTTTCTTCAGTGATTTCCCAAGGATGGTTAAAATGTGTATTGAGATATATTGGATGATACTTCCGAAGCATCTTAACTAATTTCAGCGTAATTCGATGCGGAAGGACACATGGCATTTTTGAACCAAGTCGGATAATTTCAACATGCGGAATTGCACGGAGTCTCTTTAAAATCTTTTCGAGCATAAAATCTGTGAGCATAAGGGGATCACCGCCGGAAAGAATAACATCGCGGATCTCGGTGTGCTCTTCTACATATTTAAATGCAGACTCCAATTCCTTCATAGATATTTTACTCGGATTGCCGACTTTTCTTTTTCGAGTACAAAATCGGCAGTACATTCCACATTGACTGCTTGTTAAGAACAGAACACGGTCAGGATAACGATGGGTAATATTTGGCACGGGGCTCATTGAATCTTCACCAAGCGGATCTTCGGGTGCATCGATATCATTTAATTCAACTTCATCTGGTACGCATTGAAGCCAGATTGGATCTCCCGGATAACGAATTAAGCTGAGATAGTATGGATTAATTCTTGCTTGAAAAAAATTATCAAGTCTGGATGCAATTTTTTTATCCAGGTTAAACTTTTCAATCAATTGATCAACAGTGTGAACACTATCTCTGATCATTTCTTGCCAGAGTTCCATGACATTTGTCCTTATTTAGTTCAAGTATTTTCCGAAAATCACTAGACTGTCGGACTTTTTATAAAAATCTTTTATGACAGCCAGTTCCGAATAATGATTTTTTATATAAAAGCTTCTAGTAAGGTCGTAATCTTTTCTGGAAGATGTTTCCGCTAAGATCAGTCTTCCATTTTTATTATAGATTAAACTTTCAGCGTGCTTTAACAATTCAGCACCGATTCCAGTTCCAGATTTTTCTGGATCAACGACAATCCAATAAAGATCAAAAACTCCTTCCGTCAATGCACGTTGCCCGATGCAATAGTAGCCGGCAACTTGATTTTCAAATTCTGCAACGCGAACAATGTAGTCGCTTAAATTATCATTACAGATTGCCGAGTCTATTAATTCCATTCCGATTACTTTTTCTTCATCAGAAAAATTCTGAGTCCGCTGTAAAATACTTTCCAAAGCAGATCTATCTCGTTCTTTAATATTTCTAATCTCAATCATTTTCTGGCCAAAGCAAAATTGATTATCGTTACTAGTAATTCTTCATAGCTTAAACCATAAGTTTTAGCTGCACGCGGAAATCCTGCATCTTGGGAAATGTCAGGATTGGGATTAACCTCAAGCACATAGGGAACATTATTTTTTGTAAGTCTCAAATCTACACGGCAATAATCCCTGCATCCAAAAAGTTCTGAGATGGATAATGACATCGCTTTAATCTGATCCGCAATTTCGTCCTTTAGCGGAGCCGGACAAACCGGTACGGTTGCTTTGTAGTAAATGCTCTCAGTCATCCATTTTCCATCATAAGTCACAATTTTAGGTAAATCGCCTGGGAGCGTTGAAAAATCTATTTCTGAAAGTGGAAGCGCAATTTTCTCTTGATCACCTAGGATTCCGGAATTTATTTCTCTGCCATCAATATATTCCTCGACAAGAATCGGCTGCTTGAAATTCTCGTACATGTATTCGACACGAGTTTTCAAGTTATGTTCATCATGAACCACTGATTCTTCACTGATACCGACGCTTGCATCTTCCCATGAAGGTTTTACTATCACCGGAAATTGTAAATGATTTCCAGAAATTACTGTTAATGGATCAGTGTACAAACGCCAATTTGGAATATTCACTCCTGCAGCTTTCAAAAACATTTTAGCTTTATGTTTATTCAGGCAGAGTCCGAGTGAATAAGCATCGCAACCGGTGTAGGGAATATTCATCAGTTCAAAAATTCCAGCAATAAACATTTCTTTAAGAGATTCGCCTTCAACACTTTCAACTAAATTAAAAATCACATCTGGTTCTTCTCGTTTCAACTCACGTATTAGATATTCGACATCATTAAGAATATTAATATTAGTAGTATCGAAACCAAGATTATTTAGAGTGCAGCGTATTTCTTCAAATTCTTCTATTACACCAACTTCTGATAAATCGATCGATTCTTCAACTTTAGTTTTGTTAATTCTGCCATCATAACTTTCGTAAATTCCTCCGACTGGTTGATTGAAAGCGATCAATATTTTAGGATTATTCTTTTTCATATTTCATACCGTTTTCTAGCGGCATTCAGAACACTATTTATCATCTGATTGTAATCTATTCCCGCAGTTCTGGCTGCCTTTGGGAAACAAGAATTATCAACTGGATTTGGTAAAATTCCTGGTAGAGGATTAATCTCAATCACATTGGGAATACCACTAGAATCGAGTCTAATATCGATACGCGACCAATCTTTGCACCTCAAAATATTGTAGGTTTTTCGGCATGTTTCCTCGATTTTTGAATATAAATCTGGAGGAAGTTTTGCCGGGCAATCGAAAACTTCCATCGGTGTTTCACGAGTGTCCAGGATCCATTTTGCTTCATAAGAATAGATGGGTAAAGTACCTTTGGGGAAAACATCATGTTTTAGTTCGACAATGGGAAGCACTTTTGCTTCATCACCATTTCCAAGAATCGCTATAGTGAATTCTCTCCCAGAAAGAAACTCTTCAACCAAAGCAGACTCACCATATTCTTTTGTAATTCGATTGATCTCGCGATTTAATTCGGAAAAATTATTCACAAAAGAAGATTCAAAGATCCCCTTGCTTGAGCCTTCGGCAATTGGCTTTACGATGAGCGGGAAAGATAAGCCGATATGATTGTCTTTGAGCGGTTCGCTGAAAATTTTGAACTTCGGATTCGGAATTTTGTGGTATGATAAAATTTCTTTGGTGCGTGATTTGTCTAAACAGATTGCTAAGGTGACAGGATCCGAGCCTGTGTATGGGATGTTTAGGAATTCGAGCATCGCAGGAATTTGAGACTCACGGCTGCTTCCATTAAAACCTTCTGCGATATTGAAGACGATATCAGGTCTCAACTGATTGAAATGGTGGAAAACATCATTATCAGCTTCAACTAAAGTTACATTGTGATAAAGAGCGAGTGCATCACGAACAGCAAAAATGGTTTCTTCAGTATCCCACTCAGCAAATGTATCTACACTAATCTCTGAAGAGTAGTTAAACTTTTTGAGAAGGGGGTTCTTATGCGATGCAGAATCAAAATTTTCTTGTTTGATGTTGTACGTAAGTGCTACGTTCAATGATTGAACGTGATCAGTATCAATTGAGATAAAGTGTTTCCTCTGTTTGTTCGACAAATCATATAAATAACTTGTGCTAATATACTCAATAATTTTTTTTTGTCAAGAGTTTTTCGAGCATTTGGAAATTTTTTTTTGCGAGGTAAAAATTTTTATGTTGGGTGAATTACGCGATTGAAGAGAAATATTTTTCTTTGGAAAACTTGTTTGATAAAGTTTCTTTAAGAATTTGATTTTGTTTTTTTGTTAGAGAAGGATCATCAGAAATTATTTCGAAAGCTGTATTGCGGGCTTGTAAAATCAATTCATAATCTTCGCTCAGATCTATGAATTTAAAATCAGGCAAACCACTTTGCTTAATTCCAAAGATGTCACCCGGACCACGGAGTTTAAAATCTTCTTCTGCAATTTTGAATCCATCGGAATAATTAACCATTGCACTTAACCTTTTCGCGGCAATGCTTTTTTCTTTTTCTTCATCAGTTATAAAGAGGAGGTCGTTTTGTGTTTCTTCTTTGCTTAAATAATTTTTCTTTGCAACGAGAATGCAATAAGATTGTTTAGTCCCTCTGCCAACTCTTCCACGCAATTGATGGAGCTGCGATAATCCAAAACGTTGAGCTTCTTCAATAACGATAACAGTTGCATTCGGATTGTCAATTCCAACTTCAATGACTGATGTAGAGACCAAAATATTGATTTCATTCTTATTAAATGAATTCATGATACTTTCTTTTTGTTCTGCGCTAAAACGGCCGTGTATCATTCCAACGCTAAGATCCTGGAAAACATTGTTTTTTAAGTTTTCATAGTTTGAAATAGTATCCTCTAAATCCATTTTCTCCGATTCTTCAATCAGAGGAAAAATAATATAAACTTGGCCGCCAGCTTTGACTTCTTTACGAACAAAATTATACAATCGTGCTCTTTTATTTGTGTCAATCAGAAATGTTTTTATCGGAAGTCTATTTTTGGGTAAAGTTTTTATTAATGAAAAATCAAGCTCCGAATAAAGCGTCAATGAAAGTGTGCGTGGTATTGGCGTGGCTGTCATCACAAGTAAATGGGCTTCTTTTCCTTTCAATTTTAATTTTGCACGCTGAGCAACACCAAATCTATGCTGCTCATCCACTATAACATATCCAAGTTTACAAAATTTAATATTATCTTCGATCAACGCATGTGTTCCGATAACTAAACTAATTTCTCCCGATTCAATACTACTTAAGCATTTATCTTTAATCTTTTTTGGAGTACTGCTTGTAAGTAAACAAATATTTATAGGTATATCGGATAATAACTTAACAAAGTATTGATAATGCTGAAATGCCAGAATTTCGGTTGGCACCATCAATGCAGTTTGAAATCCATTATCAAATGCGATCAATGCAGTGATTAGAGCAACTAAAGTTTTTCCGCTGCCGACTTCACCTTGTAAAAGTCTATTCATGGAATAACCAGATTTGAAATCATCGAATATTTCATGGATTACTCTCTTTTGGTCTTCAGTTAAGTTATATGGAAGTACTTTATCGATAAAAAACCGAGTATTATCACCGACTTTCGAGAATTGGATTTCCGAATTTTTCTTTTGCCTATTAAATCTATTTTGGGAGGAGATAAGTTGGAAATAAAATATTTCTTCGAACTTCAATCTTTTTTTTGCAGCATTCAATGATTCATTAGATTGTGGAAAATGCATTTCCTTGATTGCAGTTTGAATATTAGTGATTCCACAATTTTTTAATATATCTTGACTAAGTGTTTCTGAGATTTTGCCGAGATGCTGGTCGATAGCATTCTTAATAATTGCTCGAAGTGTATATGAACCAAAATTATGCTGCTTTAACTGACTGATTCCTCTTAAGCTGTAATAGGGAACAATGCTGCCTGTATTGTAAAAATTTGGATTGTCGATGTTCTTCAGAAAATCAAAAGTAGGATGTATTAATGTTGGTTCACCATATTTATTGGCTGTTACCTTCCCTGAAAAAGCAGCGATATTTTTATCTTTAAAGATCTTTTCAAAGATCGCAACACCTTCGAAGTAAATAATTTTCAATTTCCACTTTGATTCAATAAGGTTTAACTCAAGTATTGGTTTACGTCTAGTGTAAATTCTCCGAATGTTAGTTATCTTACCGATAAACGTAACCTCTCCATTGAATTTTTTTTCAAGGATTTTTGCTGCTGATGAAATGGGAACGACTGAAGAGCGGTCATAATATCTTGACGGGAAATAGTGCAAAAGATCCTCGATGTTACCAATCCCCAATTCATTGAGAATTTTTTCCCTCGATTCACCTACACCTTTTAGGTACCTTAACGAATCTGATTGCAACTACGAATCCCTTACTTTTTTTCTAAAAGTTTCATAATCAAATGTAATAAAAAATCATCGTGTGTGATATAAATACTTGAAAAGATTTTAAAATAAAAAAGGCACCCGAAGGTGCCTTTTACACGAACATAATAAATGCTGGTTAGTAAACCGCTTTGATTATTACCTCGCCGTTGCTTGTTCCAATATCCACTACAACACGGATAGTTTTTTCAGTTCCGTCTGCCTTCGAGGTGACAAATTCAACTAAAGCTGAGGATGCAGCTGCAGCTGTAATAGGCAGGGTAGTAAGATCAACTTTTCCAGATCCAGAAGTGCCGTATATGTTAGTCCAAATGCCACCAGTTCCACCTGAATTATATGTTGTTGATTTTTGTATAAATGATCCAGGAGTTGCCAACCAATGCATATCATAAGCACCGGTTGTGTATCCTTGGTTATAACTTCTCATAGAGTTTGTATCTGGCGAAACAACGTGAACGGTTGCCCGGCCTGAAAGTACTTGTGCAAGTGAATCAGTTCTCCATGGTGAGCGGGAAGTACCTGAACCAGCGGGTGCATAAAGACCCCATGAAGAGATGTCTGTTAACACAATGAACATTCTTTGCGCACCTGAACGCCAAGAGAAGTTTTGGAAAGCATACCATAATCCATCAAATCCGCCTTCAGGTAAATCACCTCCATAATAACCTTTCCAACCAGCTCTTAAACTATCTATGAAATTATAAATAGGTCCGGCTGAATCGATAGTTGCTGTAAGATTGTGATAACCGACAACTGTGAAGGCACCAGGATCTGTGTTAGATGCGATTCCATTAATTGATTGTGGTATTCTTACGTCGTTATTGTCGGAATACGCGATTGCACCGCAACGAACATCCAATTTTCGATCTTTAAGATTCTTTAGAAACGAGGTGATGCTTTCCTTCACACCATTGATTGTACCTGACATAGAACCAGTAACATCAATAACAAAGACAATGTCAGTACCTAATGAGGTTGAACCAAGAGGTGTAATTTTTATTCCTTTCACGACACCATTTTCAATGACTGTTAAGTTTGATGTTGTGTAAGTAATAGGAGTTGTTGTGCCTGGAATTAAAAGTCCACCGACATTAACTTTAATTCTGTTTGGATTTCCAGGAGTAGTTGAAACCGCGCATGCTGGTTTCATCGGTCCTAATTTAGTTGGAGGGGGTGCTGTTCCTGGATCCTTTGGAATATCCGTATTATCGGAAGATGTTGAGTCACTTTTCTTAGTACAACTTGAAAAAGTTAATACGAAGAAAAGTGCAAAAACTAAAAAAGAGAAAGAAGTGGTTACAAAGAATTTTCTCATAAATACCCTTTCATTTTTGATTAATTGTTCCACGATTTGTATTTAAAATAAGAAATTTTATATGAGATGCAAACGGATTTTCAGACAAAAAAGTCTTAGAAATTTATGACCAAATTTCTTCCTTTGGCTGGCGGGTCATTAATTCAGTGGTTGCTAATGTTGGATCTTTCTGCTCATACAAAATACGGTAAACTTCAGTACAAATAGGAACTTCGACGTTTACTTTTTGAGATAATAAATGAACACTTTTAGATGTTGCAATTCCTTCTGCTACCATGCTCATCTCGGATAGAACTTGAGATAGAGTTTTACCTTTCCCAATCTCTTCACCCACGAATCGATTTCGGGAATGCTTGCTCATACATGTTACGATAACATCTCCCATACCGGATAAACCAGCAAAAGTTTCGGGCCGCGCACCGAGAGCAATTCCAAGTCTTGAGATTTCAGCAATTCCACGAGTCATTATTGCGGCTTTCGTGTTGTCGCCAAATCCAGCCCCATCACAGATACCCGCGCCAATTGCTATAACGTTTTTTAACGAACCGCCAAGTTCAACACCCACTAAATCATTGGAAACATAAACTCTAAAATATGGATTCATGAATTCATTCTGCACAAACTTTGCTGTATCATAAGAATTTGAGCCAACAACTACTGTTGTCGGAATTTTTCTGCACACTTCTTCGGCGTGACTTGGTCCTGAAATGGTTGTAAGATGGTCTTGTGAAATTTTTGGGAAAACATCTTTGATTATTTCAGACACTCTTTTCAAAGAAGTTGTTTCAACTCCTTTTGCGAGGTTTACTATCATCGAATTTTTAATAAGCGTAAAATCAATTTTTTGGAGAATGCTTCTAATAAATTGTGTTGGAATTGCCAATACACAAAAATGTTTTTTTTGAAGTGCAAGAGAGATGTCAGATGTAATTTTTATTTCTTTTGGAATTGAAACGCCTGGGAGAAATACTTTGTTTTGTCTCGTTTCGTCGAGAAGCTTTGCATAGTCTGAATTGTACTCCCATAATGTCACGTTATGCCCGTTCTCATGAAGCATGATAGCGATTGTAGTTCCCCATCCGCCAGCCCCTACAACGCTGCAATTCATATTACAAATTATTTTTTCTTAGTTAATAAAGGAATTCGTTTAATTCTATTTTCTGTTCCAGCGAATAATCTTTTGATATTGGTACGATGTGTATAAACAATCAATAATGCTATTCCAATCGTAAAAACGATTAGTGTTTTGTAGCCTTCAATGTGAACATGAAACATATTTTCGCGGATATAAAGAATAATCGGAAGTGCAATTGCTGCACTTATTGAGCCAAGCGAAACATATCGGAAAGAAATCAACGTTAAAACAAAAATAGCTCCGGCGATTAACACATCTATGGTGATCAAACTTGCAGTCATCCCCAAAGCAGTAGCCATTCCTTTTCCCCCCTTAAATCCAGCAAAAACAGTCCATACGTGACCAATTATTGCACAAACTCCGGCAAGCAATTGGATAAAAGTGAAATCATCGAATGGAGTTGGATTATCGAATGGGATATCGCCGAAATGTAATCGAGCCACAAACACAACTGCTATGACGCCTTTGAAGGCATCAAGCAATATCACCAACACCCCGTATTTCCATCCAAGCGTTCGATATACATTTGTCCCGCCAGCATTTCCGCTGCCGTGATTTCTAATGTCAATTCCTGCTGCGAGTTTACTTACAATTATACTTGTCGGAATTGCTCCTACCAAATAGGAGAGTATTAAAACAATAATGATATTAAACATCGTAACCTGTAATTAAACGTGACAAACTTATTTATTAAATATAAGAATAGCAAGGCAGGAAAAAGATTATTTCAGCAGGAAATTAGCGTATTCTAAATCGAGGTTGGTGGTAATTTTTCGATTTTCACCTTTAATTTCATAGAAGTAGACAGGCCTCCCAATTCGCTCCACAATTGAAGCTTCATCTGTTCCGATAAAATTTTGCTCCCATGCACGATTAAAAGCTTTCCTCAGAATTTCATAGGAAAAGATTTGCGGTGTTTGAACGAGCCAGATTTTATTTCTATCTAATGTTTTTTCTACAAATGAATGTCCGCTTTTAATTGTGTCGCTTGCTTTGACAGCTGCGACAATAGATTTGAACTTTTTTGCGGATAAGATCAGTTCATTAATCTCAATTGAAGAAATAAATGGTCGGACCGCATCGTGGACGCAAATTAAATCCGAAGGCGAAGCGTAAGAATTTTTAAAAGCATTGTAAACCGAGTGCTGTCTTTCTTCTCCGCCAGTTACAATTGTGGTAACTTTTTTCAGCTTATACTTTGAGATAAGTTTGCTTGTATGATCAAGATATTCACGTCCCGAAGAAATTAATATCTCATCTATGAAATCGGCTTGCTCAAATTTTTCAATCGTATGAATCAGAATTTCTTTGCCGGAAATTTTCAAAAATTGTTTAGGCAGATAAGATTTCTTCCCTTTTAATGAGGATTCAATCCTTCTGCCTAAACCAGCACTTGGTATAATTGCAATGACTCTCATCAGATGATTAGCATTGCATCGCCGTAGCTCAAGAACCGATAGTTCTCTTTTATAGCTTTCTTATAAGCTTTCATTACAAAATCATAATCACCAAACGCAGCAACTAACATGAGCAACGTTGATTCAGGTGAATGGAAGTTTGTAATAATTCTATCAGCGATTTTAAAATCGTAAGATGGAAATATAAATTTATCCGTCCATCCGCGGCTCGGAGTTGATAATCCTCCGGCTGTAACACTTGATTCCAAAGCTCGAACTGTACTTGTACCACATACAAATACTTTATTCTTGTTTGTGATAGATTTATTAATCGTTTCTGACGTTGACGGATGAATATCGTAATATTCAGAATCCATTTTATGCTTTGTTAAATCTTCTACTTCAACCGGACGAAATGTACCAAGTCCTATGTGTAAAGTAACCGGGACAACCTTAACGCCTTTTTTCTGAATTTTTTTCAAAAGTGATGGCGTAAAATGAAGTCCTGCAGTGGGAGCTGCAACCGAGCCATTATACTTTGCAAATATGGTTTGGTAATTCTTTTTGTCTTTGGGAACAACATCTCTTTTAATGTAGGGAGGAAGTGGAACTGTACCAATTTTTTCAACCACTTCATAAATATCTCCATCATAATTAAACCGGACTGTTCTGCCTCTAGAAGTTGTGTTGTCAATGATTTCACAAGTTAGCTCATCATTGAAATAGATCTTATTTCCAATTCTAACTTTTCTTGCAGGATCGACAATGACATCCCAAATTTTTTCAGTTGAGTTTAATTCGCGAAGCAGAAACACTTCAATCTTAGCATGCGTCTTTTCCTTTTTCCCGAACATTCTAGCAGGGAATACCCTTGTATCGTTGATCACTAAGGTATCACCTCTGCCGAAATATTCATGGATATCAGAAAATTTCCTCTTCTCAATAGTCTTATCTTCGCGATTCAGCACCATAAGATTGCACTTATCCCGTGGATTTGCAGGATGCTTTGCAATCAAATTTTTGGGCAGTACATACTTAAAATCTGATAGTTTCATATAATCTTAACCTAATTTATTTCTGATTATTTCTTTTTACTTTTTTTTGATTTTATTGTTTTCTTAACCGCTTTTCTTTTAGGAACTGTTTTCGGTTTTGCATCTCCCATTTCACGGACGACAGCTCGTGCTGCGGCTAAACGAGCGATCGGAACTCTGAATGGCGAACAGCTGACATAATTGAGACCCAATTTATGACAGAAGATGACCGATTCAGGTTCACCGC
Source organism: Ignavibacteria bacterium (assembly GCA_016873845.1). NCBI lineage: Bacteria > Pseudomonadati > Ignavibacteriota > Ignavibacteria > Ignavibacteria bacterium. The sequence continues at coordinate 7,526 of VGVX01000026.1, read as the reverse complement.
CATGTTCACCGCAAATCCCAATTTTCAAGTTTGGACGGGTTGTACGACCGCGTTCAACAGCAAGTTTCATTAAATCGCCAACACCTGCTTGATCGATTGATTCAAATGGATCTTTTGGCAAAATATCTTGCTCAACATACGCAGGAAGGAATTTACCGGAGTCATCTCTCGACAATCCAAATGCTGTTTGGGTCAGGTCATTCGTACCAAACGAAAAGAACTCGGCTGACTTGGCTATCTCATCGGCAGTAACACATGCGCGAGGCAATTCTATCATTGTGCCGACGGTGTAATCAAGTTTAATCCCTTTTTCTTTCATAACCTGTTCTGCAACTGTGCGGACAATTTTTTCCTGAAGTTTTAATTCATTCAAGTGTCCGACAAGCGGAATCATTATTTCTGGATAAACTTTTTTTCCGCTTTGCTTTACTGTACAAGCAGCTTCAAAAATTGCACGCGCCTGCATTTCGGTTATTTCTGGATAACTCATTCCAAGACGGCATCCTCTAAATCCTAGCATAGGATTGAATTCCTTTAAGCTTTCCATTTTGGCTTTAACCGAATCGACAGTCATACCCATTCTATTTGCAACTTCTTGAATTTCTTTATCTTCATGAGGCAGGAATTCGTGAAGTGGCGGATCGAGAGTTCTGATTGTAACTGGTTTCCCTTCCATAACTTCGAAAATTCCTTCGAAGTCACCTCTTTGTAGTGGAAGAAGTTTTGCTAAAGCATTTTTTCTTTCTTCAAGAGTATTCGATAGAATCATTTCACGGACTGATTGGATCCTATCACCTTCAAAAAACATGTGTTCAGTACGGCAAAGTCCAATTCCTTCAGCACCAAATGAAATTGCATTCTCGCATTGTTCAGGTGTATCAGCATTGGTACGGACTTTTAGCCTTCTTAATTTGTCAGCCCAAGTCATTAAGCTGTTATACTTTTGGTAAACAGGCGCATTCTCTGGAGCTAAAGTTTTATTAATTAACACCTGAATTATTTCAGAAGGTTTGGTATGAATTTCACCGAGAATGACTTCGCCGGTTGATCCATCGAGTGAAATATAGTCGCCCTGCTTTACAACAAAGTCTTTACCTTTAGATCTCATCTCTTGAGTTTGATAGTTAATCTCTAACGAACCGCATCCAGCAACACAAACTTTTCCCATCTGGCGGGCAACGAGTGCTGCATGAGATGTCATACCGCCGCGTGCAGTTAAGATTCCCTGAGATGCATTCATTCCGCGGATATCTTCGGGAGATGTTTCGATACGAACAAGAATAATTTTATCTCCTCGTTTTGCCCATTCTTCGGCATCTGGTGCATTGAATACCACTCTTCCAGTTGCCGCACCGGGACCAGCGTTCAATCCTTTCGCGAGTAATCTGCCTGAATCGATTGCATTTTTCTTTTCATTATGATCAAAGATTGGACGTAATAACTGATTTAATTGATCCGGGTCAATCCTGCGAATGGCTTCTTCTTTAGAAATAAGTTTTTCTTTAACCATATCAACAGCCATAGTAACTGCGGCAAAGCCAGTTCTTTTACCAACTCGGCATTGAAGCATCCAAAGTTTCCTTTGCTGAACGGTAAATTCAATATCCATCATATCTTTATAATGCTTCTCGAGAGTTTTACGGATCTTATCTAATTGATTGTAAGTTTCAGGCCGGGAATTTTTCAATGTTGATATTTCAAGCGGGGTTCGTGTTCCGGCAACGACGTCTTCACCTTGTGCATTGAATAAATATTCACCGTAGAATTCATTCGCACCGGTGGCAGCATCTCGTGTGAATGCTACTCCAGTTAATGAGTCATCTCCCATATTTCCGAATACCATTGATTGAACATTAACTGCAGTTCCCCAGCTTTCTGGGATATCATTCATTTTACGGTAAGCTTTTGCACGATCGTTCATCCATGAACTGAATACGGCACCTACCGCACCCCATAATTGTTTCCATGGATCATCAGGAAAATCGTGACCAGTTCTAACTTTGATTTCACTTTTGAATTCCGAAACTAATTCTTTGAAGTGCTCGGTTGTTAATTCACTATCTTCGGTTATATTGTTTTGATGTTTCTTCCTTTCAATTATTGCTTCAAAAGGATCAATCTCATTTTTTTCTTGAGGTTTCAATCCAAGCGCAACATCACCGTACATTTGAACAAATCTTCTGTACGAATCATAAACGAATCTCTCATTTTGCGTTTTATTGATCAAAGCTTTAACAGTGTTGTCGTTCAATCCAAGATTCAATACTGTATCCATCATCCCCGGCATTGATGCACGAGCACCAGAGCGAACAGATACTAACAGTGGATTTGTATTGTCTCCAAATTTTGCCCCCATCGCAGTTTCGACTTTTTTGAGGGCATTTTTTACTTCACTCTCAAGTCCTTTTGGATAAGTCTGTTTGTGCTGATAATAATATGTACAAACTTCTGTTGTAATTGTAAATCCTGCCGGAACAGGTAATCCAATGTTCACCATTTCGGCTAAGTTTGCACCTTTTCCACCGAGCAAAGCTTTCATCTCGGCTTTACCTTCGGCTTTTTTCCCGCCAAAAAAGTATACGAATTTTTTGTTTACTTTCTTTACCATTTCGGTTCTTACTCCATCTATTATTTTAAATTATTAATAAACCATTCTAATATATTTTTTGAAAAATAGTTTTGTTCTCTATCAATCATCCTTTCAGGATGCCATTGAACAAGCAGAATCGGTGATTTATTTGAATCATCTTTCCACTCAAGCGATTCAATGATCCCATCGCTCGAAGTTGATGTTATTCGTAGATCGCTTGCCACCTTGTCAACAGCTTGATGATGAGAACTATTTACATTTCCAGTTTTATTATTTGTTAATTTGAATAACAAACTCTTTTTTTCAACATTGATGTTGTGAACCAAATCAGAGGACGAATTATTGTCCTTTGATCTGTGATTCGGAATATCCTGAGATAATGTTCCACCTAGAAAGACGTTTACAATTTGCATTCCACGACAAATTCCCAGCACTGGCATTTTGGATTCGATCGCATGCTTGAAGAGTTCTGATTCGAATGCATCACGCTTTTCATCAATCTTTTTTGATAACCCATGTGAATTATCATGACCATAAAAATTTGGATGAACATCTCCGCCGCCAGGCAAAAGCAGGGCAGAACACTTCAGTAAATCGTTCGCAGAGCTAAAGTCATGAGAGAGATTTGCTATTTCGACTGATGGATAATTAACACTAATCCACTCAATATAGTTTTGAATTTTGCTGCCGTAATATGATAATCCAATTTTTATCATTAATTAATCCGTAAAATTTTACTTACGAGTCCATCCAAGTTTTCAATTTCTGCAAATATTTTTGTGTGTAAAAAATTAATTCCGCTTTGTTCAATTTTCTTTGAATGTTTCGTCAAACGAATGAAATCCTTCTCAGTTGTAATTGCGAACTCGCTGCCAATCTCATTGCATAATTGAATTAGTTTATCAATGTCATAATCATTAAAATTGTGATGATCGTTAAAGGCAACTTGTTGTGTGATAGTTAATCCCAAATTTTTTAATGTTTTAAAAAATGAATCAGAATCGGCAATTCCACAAAATGCAAGAACTTTTTTGGTTAATACTTCACCAACTGAGATTTTATTTTCCATATTGCGATAGAAACCATCCAATTTGTATTTACATGAGTAAGTGTTTGGCTCCGTAGATTTATCATGCCCAGAACTGAACTTATAATTTAGGATGATAGAATTGTATTTATTCAATCTAGTCCTTGATTCACGCAAATTTCCTGCTGGGAGATAAATTCGATCGAAAATAGATTTATTTTCTTCGTTAATCACTGCGATTGTGTAATCTTTTTTAATTTTTCTATTCTGTAATCCATCATCCATAAGTATGAGCTCAGCAACAAACGATTCGGTGATTTTCTCGATCGCGTAGACTCTATCCTCTGATACATAAATTTTTGCGTCAGGTAAACGAGAAAACATCATAGCAGGCTCATCACCAAATTTTTCTGGATTAGGTTCATTAACTTCGAGAAAACCTTGCGTCTTTCTCTTATAACCTCGCGAAAGAATCGCAATTTTCTTTCCTCGAAGTAAGAGTTCTTTCGCAACGGTAATAGCGATTGGAGTCTTTCCTGTACCGCCTGCTGTAATATTTCCAATACAAATGATTTTTCTATCAGCATTATAACTTGTTAAAATATCTTTGTCATATAAAAAATTTTTTACTGAAATAAATATCCAATACAAAAAGCTAAAAGGAAAAAGAAGTAAACGAAAATATTTCACAAATATTTTTCAGCTTTTTGTTGGAGTTTATTCAGTTCAGTTTCTAATTCAGCATTAATTTTATCGTAATCAGATTTTTCAAATCCTTGCGCGATTATTTTTTTATCAGAAAAAATCAGACTCGCACTAGAAAAAGGTTTTGGGATTTCAAATTTATCCCAAGAATTTAAAACGAATTTTTTCGAGTACGCTGTCCCGCAAAGTACGATTGGAACTTGTGTTCTCATCGATGCAATTAATCCGCCGATTTTCATTTTATGAATTGGTCCGCGAGGTCCATCAGGAGTAATTGCTAATGATGAGCCGTTCATCAGGACATTTTGCATATCATTCATAACTTCTTTTGAATCCTTCGAACTTGAACCGCGGATTAATTTATAATTAAACTTTTTTAACAACCGTGATAATATTTCACCATCTTTACTCTGGCTCACAACTGCAGTGAAATTATTATTTCTATTAATAAACCAAGGCAGCAGCATTGAGCCATGCCAAAACATAAAAACATAATTTTCACTAGATTGAACATTGTTTACAATTTTAATTTTAATTGTCCTGCACAACAGTGATAATAGTGCTGGTAAAATCGCTAAGCCAATATTTTGAATGAAACTTCCTGACATAATTACTTAAGTATTAATTCTGCAGCTCGCCGCGATGCGCCAAGTTCTCCCAATTCATTTTTTAATTCTCTGAACGATCGTTTTAATGTTTCGCGATATTTTTCATCAACAAGGAGCTTTTTAAGCTCCGTCGAAATTTTCTCAACAGATGCATCATGCTGAATCAATTCTTTCACAACTTTCTTTCGTGAGACAATGTTTGCTAATGCAATCGAATCAATTTTGATCAAACTCTTTCCTAAAAGGTAACTTAGTCGAGAAGTTTTGTACACAACAACAAAAGGAAGCTGAAATAGTGCCGCTTCAAGCGTTGAAGTGCCGGATTTAATAATCCCCGCATCGGAATATTTTAATAACTCGTAATTTCTGTTATAAATTATTTTCGCTTCTTTATCAAACTGGTGATATAAACTGTCGGAAAAGTTCGACACAGCCGCAACAGCAATCTGGATGTCCAAATTTTGTTTTAATTTGCTTGCGGTTAGGATTGATATGGGAAGAATCTTTTCAATTTCCTGTTTCCTGCTGCCTGGAAAGATTGTAATAAGCTTTTTCGATTTATCAAATCCAAATTCTTCAAAGAATTTTTCTTTACTCTCAAATTGATAATCATTAATTGATTCGAGCAAAGGATGTCCAACAAATTCTGCTTTGATGTTATGCTCATTATAAAATTCCTCCTCGAATTTGAAAACCACCAGCATTTTGTGAATGTATTTTTTTATAGTGTTCACTCTATTCTTTCCCCACGCCCAAATCTGAGGAGAGATGTAATAATAAATTTTTCGTTTTGCTGAGAACAAATTCTTTGCAAGACTAAGATTGAATCCTGGATAATCGATTAAGATTATCTTTTCTATATTTCGGTTTTCTACTTCAGATTGTAATTCTTTCTTGATACGTTTCATGAATGGAATGTGCTTTATTACCTCAGTAAAACCAAGGAACGAAACATCTTTTACATGATGGAGTAATTCAACTCCAGAATTACGCATTCTATCACCGCCAATTCCAAAAAATTTCAAAGAACTGTCAAACTTCAATAACTCATCAACAAGCCGGCTGCCATGAATATCTCCTGAAACTTCACCAGCAACAATCAAAATCTCTTTCACTAATACCTTCTAATAAACCAAATTAAAATAAGCGCAAGTGCAACAATTCCCCAAGCCTGCATCGATCGGATTTCGGAATTGAATCCTTTCTTAAAACTATATGGCGGCTGTTCAGTATTTCCGCTCGAATATTTTTTAAGCTTTGGAATGAACCGATTTACATTATGCAAATAACTTTGAAAAGCGTCACCAAATTTGGAAGAGAGAAAATTTTCCTCTTCCTTAATTATAAAATAATATTGAGCCGCAAATAAAATTACGCCAAACACTTGAAGATAGGGGAAGAGTGCATTTGACATAACACTCAATCCAAAATAAATTATGATGTTTCCAATGTATAAGGGATTTCGTACAAAAGCATAGGGACCACTAATTACTAAATATGTTCCACCTACTCCATCTGTTGTTCTCGTCTCGGAACCAGTCCATGAGTTAGACCAAATTCTTATGTATTCTCCTAACAGAACTAATACAAAACCTGTAATCAAACTAATTATATTCGGTTTGCAGTAGAGAAGCATAATTATCAAAAATGGAATTGGAGTGTAGCTTCTATATTTGAATAAAAATTCTCCGATGTTCATTATGGTTCCATCATATATATTTCACGGCGCTTGAGTTCGGCTTGATGTCTTTTCTTAATTCGCTTCTTAGTCAAAAGTTTTTCAATTGCTTCTCTGACATCATCAAAATTCTTAAAAGGAGAAAAAGAAATTCTATTTTTCTCACAGTGGAGTAAAAGTTGATTCTTTGCGAAAATATAATCGCAGAATTCAATTGGACACGCATCGGATAAACCATCGCCGATGTATATAGTGATTTCATCATCACCGCTTTGATTCAAAACATGATTTCGTTTGCAGTTGGCGCATTTCTTACATTCTGAATCAATGTAAGGATAGATCATTTCGGCAGTTCCATCAGATTTTATATCAATCGAGTTCGAAAAATATTTTACGTTTATCCCATGGTTCTTAAATAATCTTTCTTTATAAAGATCGAGACCATCGCTCAAGACTGTAATCTCAATATCACTCTCTCTGCAAAACTCAACAAAGGGAAGAAAAGTGTTGTCGATTTTCTGTTCGTCAATAAATTTGTGAGCTTTTTCAATTGTCAAATCCTTAATTGTAGAACATTCAGTTGAGAGACATTCGATTGATGAGATAATCCCTTTTTCCCACTTTTCAACAGCTTCGTCGCAGATTATTGAATCGCCGAAAAATCTATAGAAATGATTTCCGATGTCATTCACTGCGATTGTTCCATCAAAGTCGCAAAATATTTTGAAAGTGTGATCACTCATTTCATTAATAGCATCTTTTTAGAATCAATATACGAAATTTTGCCACTCTCATCTCTTGCCTCAAGCTTATAAATGTAAACACCGGATGAAAACTTATTCGCATTGAAATTTATTCTATATGAACCCTCAGACTCAAATCCCATAGTAATTCTATCAACTTCTTCTCCAAGTATAT